>CALKDV010000416.1 GCA_938084085.1 uncultured Nannocystaceae bacterium | reverse complement strand
GCGCCGACGGGATCCACGTCCCGCTCGCGGGACGAAACGGCGATCTTCGACCGAGCTCCCGGCTCGCGCGCACACGCTTCGATTCGAACGATGCCCTCAAAGATCTCGGGGACCTCCTTGGCGAACAGCCGCTCCACGAGGCCTTTGTGAGTCCTCGACAAAATGATTTGTGAGCCGCGGGAGGACTTGTCGACGTCCTTGACGTAGGCGACGATGCGGTCCCCGGGGCGCAAAGACTCGCGCGACACCTGCTCCCGTCCGGGGAGCAGCGCCTCGATCTTGCCGTTGTCCACCTCGACCACCACCGAGCCGCGCTCGTACCGACGAACGATGCCCGTCATGAGGTCGCCCTTGAGGTGCTTGTATTGGTCGAAGAGGTTCTCTCGCTCGGCTTCGCGGACCCGCTGAATGATGACCTGCTTGGCGGTCTGCGCGGCGATGCGGCCGAAGGATGAGTTCACCGTTTGTAGCGCGAGGATCTCAGGGTAGTCCGCCGCCAGGGCCTCTCGCTCTTTTTTGTCCGCCTCCGCGTAGTAGATGGGGAACACGAGTTCGTCGCCGAGTTCGGCCTCGAGCCCCGAGCGCCGGGCCTGCTCCATGCTCAACTCCTTGAGCGGCAGCTGCACCTCCTCGACTACATAGAGCACGACGCCGAGCTTAATTTGCCCGGTTTCGAGGTCGAACTCCGCCTCCATGAGGCGGTCGGGGAAGACCTTCTCTGCAGCTCGGAGCACGGCCTGCTCCACGGTTTCAATGAGCACATCTTTGGAGATGCGCTTTTCCTGACACACTTGGTCGATGACTGTAGCGAGGTTGACCTGTTCCATCTTTATCCCTCGTAAACGAGATTGGCTCGACGGATTTCGCCGAGCGGAATCCGAAATTTTTCTTGGGTGTCGCAATCGATGAGATGCACGGCACCGGTGTAGGGGTCTTGCGGCGTGGTCGCTGAGGCATCTACCCCGTCGATCACACCCTTGATTTTCTTACGGCCCGACACGGGGTCGAGACTCACGCGCGTCTGCACGCTGGCCGTTCGGCCGATGAATGACTGAAAGTGCTGCAATTTTTGCAACGGGCGCTCAAGCCCCGGTGAGGACACCTCAAGGCTGTACGCCCGCGCGAGCGCCCTGGCCAGTTCTGGCTGCTCTCCCGACGTCTCCGCCGCATCCAGCACCTGGCTAAACATGCGGCTCATCTTCGCGCAGGCGTCGATGGTGACGCCGTCGGGGCCATCGAGGAACACCTGCAAGAGCTGGCTTTTGCCGGACTTCCACGCCAACGCCACGATCTCGTAGCCAAAAGACGCCGCCGTTGGACCGAGAAAGTCCTCCATGCGGCGGCTGAGGCCAATGGAGCTGGGTTGGAGGTCGTCGGAAGTCATGATGAGCGCGAAAAAAAAGAGCGGAGGCGAACCCCCGCTCCCTCAATGGGAGTTCTGTGGACCGGCACTAGCTACCATAAGGCGCGAGGCCCCGCAAGAGCGCCCGCGGTGGCCGAAAAAAGCTTCTCAGGGGCGGTTCTCACCCGTTATGGTGGGGCATGCGCGACGTTCGCCTAGCCGCCGTGCAACTTCAAGTCACCGACGACGTCACCGCGAACCTAGATCGCGCCTTGTCGTGGGTCCGTGAAGCCATGGCCAATGGCGCTGACATCATCGCGCTCCCGGAGAACTACGCCGGAATTTCCGCCAACGGAGCGCTGCCGCCCTGTATCGCCGATCCTCAACGGGTGGAAGAATGTCCCGCTGTCGCTCCGTTTTTAGCTGCCACACGCGATTTCCACGGGTTGCTGCTGCTGGGTGGCCAGCCCATCGACGCGGGGTCGGGCCGGCACGCCAACGCCATGCTCGCGCTCCAGCGCGGCGCCGTGGTCGCGCGCTACGACAAGATTCACCGGTTCCACGCCACCATGCCCGACGGGGATCTGCTCACGGAGATTGACACCACCGCCCCGGGGGCGCGGCCGGTGGTCGTGGATTGGGAGGGCGTCCGCCTCGGCCTCGGGATCTGCTACGACCTTCGCTTTCCCGAGCACTATCGTTGCCTCGCCCGTGCTGATGCTCACATCCTTTTGGCGCCGTCAGCGTTCACGTTCCCCACGGGGGCGGCCCACTGGCAATTGCTCCTCCGGGCCCGCGCGGTCGAAAATCAGGCTTTTATGCTCGCGCCCGCCCAAGACGGGGCCCATGCGCCGGGCCGAGAGAGTTGGGGCCATTCCGCCATCATTGGCCCTTGGGGTGATGTGATGGCCCAACGCGCCCACGGAGAGGGGCTCGTGACCGCTGTTGCCACCGCCGGAGAGCTTGCGAGGGTGCGAACTGCGCTTCCCGCGCTTGAGCACTGTGTCCTCGGACCTGAAACATCCGCGGACATCATCACGTTAACAGGGGATGCGTCCTCCCCATGACCAGCGACGACCCCGGGCAGCTGCCCCGCGGAGCCGGCGTTCTCATGGCCCGGTATGTCGACGGGGATCCACGGGCGTTCGGGACTCTCGAGTCCCTCCTCACTCCGCGCCTGCGTCGTATGCTCCGACGCTACGTTCAAGATGAGGCCGCCCTCGATGACGTGGTTCAGATGACCCTGCTCAAAGCACACCTCGCCCGCCCAGTGGAGGCCGGCGGCATCGAGGGCGTGCGAGGGGAAGACGTGCAGGATCCGGCCGAGGTCCGGCGCGAAGACCGTCAGCTCGGGCGCGCGCGTCGCGCAGTGCACCTTCTGCCCGGTCCACAAGCCCGCCTGCTGC
>CALKDV010000415.1 GCA_938084085.1 uncultured Nannocystaceae bacterium | reverse complement strand
TGGCGTGACATGGCGTGGATCTGGCTGGCGGCGATCGCCGTCTCGGCGATCTTGACCTGGTGCACTCGCGATGCTCCCGAGGCCGACCCCTCGGCCCAATTGGTCAGCCCCGCGGGTGGCTCGGCCCCGGCCGTGTCGTTTCCGGCGCGCGCGCGCGCCGTCGCCCTCTGCGTCAGCGTGTTGCTCCTCGCCTCACTGTCCCTCCAGGAGTTCCAAGTCGCGCCGTCCTCCTCCTTCGACTTTGGATCCGCGCGCACGGGGGAGACAGAGCGCGCGGTCGCGCGCGATTTCTTCGTCGAACGGAACGTAATTAGATTCGAGAGCGAGGGCGCCTCCACCCTTGAGGTCCTCGACCGCGCGCCGCTCACATTACAGCCCTTGCGAGCCCTGCTAGGCGAGGTCGCCAACCGCGCCGATTCACCAGGGAGCTTTGTCCTCCCGGGCGAGCTGCTCGAGAGTCGACGCCGGTCCTTACGAACCCTCAACATCGACGAGAAGATCGGTGACCTGCGGGAGATCTTGCAAAGCCAGGGATTTCGGGACGAGGCCTTCAACGAATTCCTTAACGGCGCCACCGAGTTGCGGCGCTTCCCAGACGCCGTGGCCGCGCTGGAGAGCGGACTCGGTGAGTGGATTCGCCGCTTCGTCCGAACCGAGGACGAGCGCGTGATCCTCACGCACGAATTTGAGTTGCGAAGAGCGGACCCCTCCTTCCTCCCCTTGATCACACAAGTCGGGACTCCGCGGGGGGCTGCCATCTCCGCCATGATTGAAGTCAGAGATTTTGAGTCATCCCTCACGACCATTGTCGTGATCCAACTCTGGCTCCTCACCTTCATCGCGTGGGCGAGCTCTCGCAGCATGGTCCAGGCGATGACCACCGGGATGTGTGTGGCAGGAACGCTCGCGGCGGCGCTCATGCTCGCAACAAACGCTCGCTTCGATGTGGGGGCAGCCTTGTTCCCCGTGCTCTTGGTGTGTGGCGCGAGCGCCGCCGCGATCTGTCAATTTCACCCCGCGAAAGGTGGCCGAAGCTGGGGGATCTGGCTCTGCGTGTGGCAAGCCACCTCGGGGGTCGCTCTGCTGGCGAGTGGCCAAGGCGGGTGGATTGAGCTGGGCCTCGTGTTGACCTTTGGCCTCGTCGTCGCTGTTGGCTTTGCGCGATTCGTCTCCCCAGGTCTCACCGCCGTGCTCTCGGGGGCCTCGCGAGCCTCCGTTCACGCGACACCCCGCGACCATCACGACCCCTCGACACCGGAGACATCCCACGCGCCCGAACCCTCCGGCGCCACGACGGCGCCCGCATCTCCCTCAACCCCCGACGAGGAGGAGAGCAGCCCGTGAATCGACGCGAGATGCACCGTCTTCTTCTCGCCTTGACAGGTCTCGGGGGCGGCGCCCTTTGTGGCGCTCCCATGTCCGCAGTGGCGAGCTCGCCGACTACCACGCTCGAACGCCGGCTCGAACTCTGGCGAGTCTACGCCCGGCGCAACCAGCGACTGGTCGCTCGCTACCGGAGCACGCGGCGCACTGCGCTCCTCGTCGAGCCCCTCTATCAAAGCGGCACCCTCCTCTTTGAAGCCCCCGGACGGCTCCTCCTCCGCGACGACACCATCGATGGGTCAACGACCTCCCTCGACGCTCGCGGGGCACGCATCGTCCCTAACCGCGATGGCGGGAGACACGAGGTCGCCCTGGATGCCGACCGCGATGCCCCTGCGCTTCAGTGGATGCTCTCCAAGACGCTCGCGTTGTTCGCACCGAGCGATGGCTCAAGTCTGGAGCGTTCGGCGAGCCTGAGAGCGCCGCGTGGTCGCGTGCCAACGCTGGAGATTCTCCCGCTGAAGAAGCGAGACATCCGGGTCCGACTCCGCGCGATCATCGTGACACTTGATCCCGCGTCCGGCGCGATCTCCTCCATTCTCATCCAGGAGTCTCAGGGCGACGAATTTCGCGTGGAACTTTCCGATCATCGCCAGGACGTGTCCGTGGCCGACTTTCAGCAGCTGATGGACGGCTAGCCGGGCTGTACGTCGCGCCGCATCAAGTCGCTTGACCCGCGCCCGCCCCCCGGGTGTACTCTCAGGCGCTCCGCTGAGTTTGGTGGAGCGACAAAGGAACAACGATGAGTCTAGAAACATCTACAGAAGCTATCCGTGAGCGAATTGGTGAAGACTGTGGTCTCGGCGCTACCTTGAAGTTCAACTTTGGGGACGAAGGCATCGTCTTCGTCGACGCCACCAAAATGCCCAACGACGTCTCCAACGCGAATAGCGACGCAGAGTGCACCGTCGACATCACGCTCACTGATTTCGAGTCGATCTTGTCCGGTGACCTCGACCAAACCACCGCGTTCATGAGCGGAAAACTCAAGGTCGACAATATGGGCATCGCGATGAAGCTCCAGTCGATCCTCGGCTAACGCTCCCACCCTGAACCAGACGCGGCGCGCTGCGAAGTCCCTTGGGACGATCCAGCGGCCGCGTCTTTGCATCTTCCCCCACGTCCCCTCCATGGCCGAGACCACCCATATCGTCCCAGAAGCTGCGGACCAGACGACCCTCGCCGCCACCGTGCGGGTAATGTTTGATGGTCTGTCTTGGAGTCGTGCGCGGGCGCTCGTCGCGAGCGGGCGTGTCCTCGTAGACGGCAACGTCGTCTTCGATCCGGCGCTGCGGGTTTCCGCGGGGAGTGAAGTGCGCGCGGACCAGACGGGGCGGCGGAAGGCCGCCCGATCGCTACCCGAGGACGCGCTCATCTTTGTGGATCACGACCTCGCGGTGGTGATCAAACCATCGGGGGTCGAGACGGTCCCCTACGACGACACGAAGCGGGATACGACGAGCCTGCTCGCGATGACCCTCCAGAGCCTCCTCGACACGCAGCGCAAACGCGGCGGCACCGTGCAGCGCGGGCTCGGGGTCGTCCAACGGCTGGACAAGGAGACATCGGGCGTTCTGGTCTTCCCCCGGACCCACGCGGCTCGCAAAATGCTCCAGGGACAATTCCGGCGCCGCGCCATCACGCGACGATATATCGCGCTCGTCCGAGGCGTCCCCACCGAGCAAACCATCGAGACCCAGCTCGTCGCCAACCGAGGTGATGGAAAGCGCGGATCATGGAGTGGAGGTGGGAGGCCGCCGCAAGAAGCCCGACGCGCGATCACCCACGTAAGCATCCTGGAGCAATTCAACGACGCCTCGTTGGTGGAGTGCCGACTCGAGACAGGACGACAACACCAAATCCGAATCCATCTCGCGGAACTTGGCCACCCGCTGCTCGGCGACAAAGTCTACGGACCCGGCGGCGCGCCAAAGGCGGCCACTCGGGTCCCCCGCACGATGCTCCACGCCGCGAGCCTCGGCTTTACCCACCCCTCCGATGGGCGTCCGGTGCACTTCGTAGCGCCCCCTCCCCCGGATATGGCTGAACTGCTCCATTCTCTGAGGAACGGCGAGCAGTTCTGATAGACTCTCACCGTGGACCAACTTGAGTCCGTCAGCGCTTACGCCACCATCGTCACGACTCCCGAGAGCCTCTCCGAGGACTACGTGGAGGTCGCGGCGCCGCGAATGCTCTCCTCGGGAAGTCAGATTCCCCACACGAAGACCCTCGAGATCGTCGAGCCGCTCGGAGAAGGCGGCATGGGGCAGGTGTTCCGCGCCTACGACCCCACGATGGATCGCTACGTCGCGCTCAAGGTGCTCAAGCCTGGCATGCACCCGCTGGAGCAAGAGCGCTTTCACCGTGAGGCGCTGATCGCCGCGAATTTCTCCCACCCCAACCTCGTCCGCGTCCTCGAGGTTGGTGAGCACCACGACGCCGCCTGGCTCACCATGGAGTATCTGCGCGGGCGTGATGTCGGGGACATCATCACCAACCGAAAGATGATCGCCTTCCGCGTCCTGGTCGACATCTTCGGACAATCGCTCGATGCCTTGAGCTATCTGCACGCCCGCGGGATCGCCCACTGCGACATCAAGCCCGAGAATATTTTCATCACGCGGGATCCCTACGATCGGCGTCTCGTGGTCGTGAAGGTGATTGACTTCGGCATCGCGCGACACTTTAACCGAGAGGACGACGTGAGCGAGCAGATCAGCGGCGACCCGCGCTATATGCCTCCCGAGCAGGCGGTTCAAAACGCGCGGTTTGACCACCGCGTCGACCTCTACGCGCTCGGCATGACCCTCTACGAGTGCATCTGCCGGCTTCATCCTTTTGAGCGCAAGATCGAAGAGGGGGCCCGGGCGCTGTTGGCAGCCCATAAGGACACCGCGGTCCCCCCACCCAGCCTCTACATGCCCTCCAACACGCCGGCGCCGCTCGCGAAGTTTTTTGATGATTTTATCGAGGTCGCGTGCGCGAAGGAGCCGGAGCAGCGCTTTGACAACGCGAAGGCGATGAAGCGCGTGCTTGAGCGAATGCTCGAATACCTGGACTGAGACGCCCATGAGCGACAAGCACGCCGAAGACGGAGCGCCGACGGTGCACGCGGTCGCTTCGGCCTCGAGACCCGCGTGGCTGCGGCTTCGCGCGGCCTTGCTGGACGCCCTCCCCGCGACGTCGAGCCCCAACGGAGACCTGCGCATCGAGGTCCGGTTTGACGCCGACCACGCGCGGATCGTGACGCTCGCGCCGGCACGCAGCCTCGGCCTCGACCTCCTCGAGTTCGGCTGCGACGTCCACCCCGCGGCGTCCATGGCGATGGACTCGGCCCTGTCCGCGAACGCCACCCTCGCCTTCCCAGGACTCGCGCTCCTCGACGGGCGCTACGTGCTCCGCTACACGGCGCTCGCCGACTCGCTCGACGCGGTCGCCGTCACCACGCTCGTGCGCTGCCTCGCCGCGTCCGCAGACGTACTCGCCTCCTCCTCCGACCTGACACCCTGACGCGAGACCCCCCGCTCACGACGACGGATCAGCGCAGCTCGTAGATCAAGTTGCGGGTCCCGGCGGCTTGCATCAGCGACTCCGGGACAACCCTCATCTCACGGGACGCCACGAACTTGCAGTCTCGATACACCTTGAACGCTGACGCCTCGCGGCTCACCGCGTGTGCCTGCGCCGCCGAATCTCCGAGGCGATCGTGGAGCAGCGGTGCGAGAGGATCATTGCTCTTCTCTGTTTTGATATCTATCGCCGCGATGTCCGTTTGAAACGCACCGAGCGTCACCGCGCGCTCGAGCCCCTGGGACTCTAGTACTCGGCGCCATCCGTCTGCGAGTGCGTCTCCCGAAGGCTCCGCCAGAGTCTCCAAACCGGCGGGCCCCGGCACCGCGAAGAGGAGCGGGCCAATCATCCCTCGCTCCACACGCTGCACCTCAACCCCCTCAAGTTCTGCGAGGCGAACAAAGAGCATCTCGGCGTCGAACGCCGCGTGCCGGTAGATCATGGTCTGTACCGGCTCCGTGAGCGCCACTCGAACCCCCTCGTCATCAAGCCGCAACACCGGCCGAATCCAGCGAGCTTGGGTGGAAGACAAATCCACGCTGATGCGTGTGAACCGCCCAGAACCGTCGAGTTTCGTCACCCGCACACGAATCTCCACACGTCCCTCGCGCGGATCGAAGCGCCGGATGGCGGTCTCGATCTCATCCACCGGAATCGGGCGAAGCCGTCGCAGTCGTCGCGCATACTCGCGCGCGGCGGCGTCGCTCGACAACCCCCCCGACTCGATGATCTCCACGTCCGTCGCCACCCGCGTCACGCTCGCCAGGTTGGGGATCCCTGTCCGAGCGTCAAACAGATACTCCCCATAGCGCTCAAGCTCGAGCCCGTGCTCCAACGCGATCAGCAAGTCGCGCACCCGGGAGGCGGAGGGGAAGCTGTCTCGCAGACGCGCCGCTCGAATCACCTTGGCCATTAATTGTAGAGCTACGATCCCTGCCGAGGGATCGAGCGCCTGTGTATGTAATCCAACGACCTTCGCCACGGGGGCCCTGCTCACCTCACGCGTCGTCGCCGTGCTTGGATTCAGCCTTGGCGATCGCCGCGTTGATCCGCTCCGTCTCAATCTGCTTGGAGCGCTCAAGATTCGTGTCGAGCACCGCCGTCGTTTTTTCATCGAAGGTGTCAAGCTCTTGGACGAGGCTGTCGAGGTTCTCGCGGAAGAAGATCTGTGTATCGCTCACAAACTGGGTGGTGACGTTCATGGACTCGGTCATCACGTCGAGGCTCTTTTTCATCTCCAACACCACGGCGGAGGCGTCCGCCGCCCGGCCGATGGCCTGAATCTGCGCGGAGGCCATGTCGAGCTTGATCGACGCGGCCGTCGTATATTGTTGGATGTCGTTACCGAGATTACGGAGGGTCTCCGCGAGCTTGCGTGTGTTGTCCTTGAGCGCCACATAGCGCTCTTCGGCCGCGCCGTAGAGCAACACGTTAGAGGAGTGCTCGGCGAGCTTTGCCCGCACCTTGTCCGCGGAGCTGTCGAGCTCTCTAAACTCAACGCTCCCGGCCTCGACCGCCTCCATCTCCGCGCGAATCTGCGACTCAAGATCACGCAGTTCGAGGACGTAGTCGAGGGCGACTTTCTCGTTCTTTGCCATCTCCACGATCTTCCCGTTGATCCGCTCGAGCTCCGTATACAGATCCTGTTCGCTGGCCTTGAGGGTGTCGACGTAGGCCGCGGACTCCTTCACCCGACGCGC
>CALKDV010000414.1 GCA_938084085.1 uncultured Nannocystaceae bacterium | reverse complement strand
GTTGATCAGGACCTGTCGGAGATGATCCGCGTCGCCACGGAGCACGGGAGGGATCTTTGGATCGCAATAGCAGACGAGATCGAGCCCTTTTGCTTCTGCGTGAACGCTCAGCGCATCGGCCACCGACTCCGTCACTTCAAGCAAGGAGAAGGGCTCGTGGACCGTGGTCGTCTGCCTCGCCTCAATCTTCGAGAAGTCGAGGACATCGCGGAGGATGGAAGTGAGGATCTCCGAGTTGGCCTGAACCGACCGCAGAAGCGAGCGCTGCTCGGTCGGGAGGCTGCCTTGGAGCGCGAGTTCGGTGAGTCCCAAGATCGCGTTGAGAGGCGTTCGAATTTCGTGGCTCATGACCGCGAGAAATTCTGATTTTGATTTGCTCGCCTGTTCCGCCTCTTGCTGAGACCGAAGCATCTCGGCCTCGTTCGTCTTGCGAACCGAGATGTCCGAGAGGACCGCGATAAATCGTGAGACATCCCCCGCGGCATCGCGCACCGGCGAGAGATGCACAGAATTCCAAAACATCGGGCCAGACGCACGCTGGCATAGAAACTCCGCTTGCATCCCTCGCCCGTCGCGGATGTGTGTGTCGAGCTGGGCCAGCTGCTCTTGGTCGGCGCTGGGACCACCGAGGAGCTGTCCCAGTGTCATGCCCGTGGTCTCTGCGCGCGAGTACCCGGTGGATGTTTGGAACGCTTTGTTGACCCACTCGACCCTGCCGTGGAGGTCGGCGATGGCGACGCCCACGCCGAAATTCTCTGTCACTGAAGAGAGCAATTCGAGGCGATGATCTTCCGAACGAAGGCCGGATCGATCGCGAAAAGTGATCGCAAAGGCTTGCTGAGTCGCGAACTCCAGCGCGCCGATCTGGACCTCAACTTGTGCAGAGGTGGACTCCGACCGTGAGATCGGCGCCTGAAATTTGGCCACTTCGCCGGCCATGGCGCGCTGCTGAGCCTTGGAGAGTGCAGCGTGGTAGGGCAGCGGGAAGATGCTGCGCAGGAGCGTGCGCCGCAGGTCGGCTCTCGAGGTCCCAAGGAGCGCGGCAGCGGACGTGTTGAGCTCGATGATGGAACCAGCCGAATCGCAGAGCATGGTGGGCTCTTGAGAGAGTTCGATCAGCTGGCAGAGTGAGCCCAGTTCCTCGTGGGAAGAGTTATTTAGGACTGTCGCTGGAATCGAGGTGTATTGCCAAACTCGGTACACTTCGCGGTCCGCGCTGAACACGGTGGAGACGCTGAGGAGGAGGCTCCCCGCTTGTTTCGCTTCAAAGAGACTTTGTCGCGGCTTGTTGGAGGGTTCGCGGCGCGTTCGCATGGCCACGAGGTCCGCGGGATCGCAGACGAGCCTCGCCTCAATGTCTGCGATGGCCTCGTTGGTGTCGCTGCGCAGGGCGTTGGAGAGGAGAGGATGATCGAAGAGTTTTTGGTACGCGGGGTTGCTAAGGAGTGGGGCGCCGTCGGGCGCCTCGACGAGCACTGCAACCGAGAGCGCGTTCAGGACGTACCGGAGCCTCCGCTGAGAGTTCTCAAGCCCGCGCCATTTCTTCCGCAGAGTCGTGATGTCCGTGGCGACGAGGGTCCATGAGCCGTCCGATTCACGGGTGATGTCGCAGGAGAAGAACTGATTGCCGGCGCGCAGATCCACCCTGCGCGGGGTGAGTTGTTTGCCGTCGGCCAGGGCTGCTGACAGCGTCTCGGGCAGCACGTGTCCGTGGGGTGAAGCCCATCGATTTATGAACGCGTCTCCCATCTCGTTTGCGGCGAGCAGGAGGAAGTCGTCGTTGAATCGAATCCAAGGGATCGGGACTGCACGTGCAGGCTCCGCGCGACCAGCGCCGATTGCTAGCGTCGGGGTGAGCAGCGCGACGAAGCGTTGCAAGATCTCGATGGTCCTTCGGTTGAACGCGCCGATGTTCTTCGAGGCGAGGACCAGCATGGGCGACCGCGCTGTCGCGTCGTGGGAGGCTCCGACGCAGACGAGGGAGCAAACCTCCGCGGGTCCTTCCCAGTCAGCTCCCTCATCGTGGCTCGCCTGCGGGGTGAGGTCGATAGCGAGGATCGCGGGTGCACCGGGATCGTTGGGGAGATCGGCGATGTGGGACCATTGGATCGAGGCAAGGAGCTCGTTGGAGACATACAGCGGGATGTCGGTGTCGACGGGGGCCGCTGGGAAGAGCGCGGCACCGTCGAAGTCGATGAGGCCGACCAGGTTATCGATGACGCCTGCCCAACACGCTTCCTTGGAGGCGGCATGAATGACGTCTCTGGCGGCTCTTGAGAGTCGGTCGAGCAACTCGCGCTGAACCCTGGCGGAGTCCCGGGCCCTCGCGAGCTCAACGAGCGCCTCTTGTAATAATGCCGGGTCGTTCATCGTTCGGCGTGGCGCCAAGACGAGCACGGTGCCATCCAAGAGGATATCACGGCCTGGAGCCAAGAGACGCGCTGCCGTCCGGGCGACGCCCTACGATGGAGGAGGGACATCATCAACCGTGGGGGGCGGGTGCGCTGGGGTGCGCCCACCGGCCGACGTGCCCAGCTAGTTTTGGGTGCGCGGTGAGGGACAAAACCCAGTATTTGATTGTCGCTTCGGCATGCCGCGGACCAGCGGAGTCCCTTTTGTGGACCATTTCCGAGGATCCCGAACTTCTTGGGCCAAGCATTGTGGTCGAGGAGTTTGCTCGGTAGTCTTGTGGAGGAGAGGACGGGGCTACCCAACGTGGACGAATCGCCGACGAACAACGCACGGGTCTTTGTGGTGGATGATGATGCGGACACTCGCAATCTATTGATGGCGTGGCTGGAGGGCGATGGAATCTCATCGAGCGGTTTTGACAGCGGCCCTGCCCTGCTGGCCGCCCTTGAGAACGACCAACCTGACGGCGTCTGTCTCGATGTACGCATGCCTGGCATGGATGGTATCGAGGTGCTCCGGCGCTTGAAGGAGCGAGGTAATCGCTCGCCCGTGGTCATGTTGACGGCGGACGAACAGCTCGAGACCGCGGTGGAGTGCATGAAGCTTGGTGCCTTCGACTACCAGGTCAAGCCGCTGCTGAGGGAAGCGACCATCGGAGTCATGAGGGCAGCCATTCGCGAGCATGCGCTCGATGTTCCTGCGACCGTGGCCATGCCGAGCGCGGAGGTGCGGTCTGCTCGGCGAATCCTCGGGTCTTCGGGTCCGATCCGACAGGTCATGGCCGAGATCGACCGGGTCGCTCAGAGCAAGGTGAGCGTCTTTGTCCAGGGCGAGAACGGCACCGGCAAAGAGCTCGTGGCGAGGGTGATTCACGAACGCAGCGAGCGGGCTGACAAGCCCTTCGTGGTCGTGAATTGCGGCGCAATTCCAGAGTCACTTCACGAGTCGGAGCTGTTCGGCTCCGTCGAGGGTCCGGAGGACAAGGGTCCTGGAAAGATCGAGATGTCGAGTGGGGGGACCCTCTTCCTTGATGACATCAGCGAGTTGAGCCAGGGCGCCCAAGTCCGGCTACTCCGAGCGTTGCAAGAGCGGAGCGTGGAGCGAGTCGGTGGGCACGACCAGGTACCCGTGAATCTGCGATTGATCTCGGCGACGCAGCACGACCTGGCTCGGCTGGTAGACGAGGCGAAGTTTCGGCACGATCTGTTTTATCGACTCGTGATCTACCCAATCGACATGCCGCCCCTACGGGACCGCATTGAAGATTTGCACGAGCTCTTTCCCTACTTTTTGAGTCGGTACGCTGCGGAGTTTGATTGCCCCGTGTCTAGCTATGATCCGGAGGTGTTGCGACGTCTTCAGGCCTACCGCTGGGCCGGGAACGTCCGTGAATTGGAGAATCTTGCCCAGCGCATGGTGATCTCGGCGCGCGGCGCCCGAATTACCGTGGCAGATCTTCCCTCAGATATTCGTGACCCCGCTCAAAGCGCGGCAGGCAGTTCCTCCACGTCAACGAGCGGCACTGTTCGCTCGATTGAAGAGGCCGAGCGCGAGGCGATCGTAGAGGCGCTGCGCCATGTCGGCGGAAATGTGACAGAGGCCGCACGGCGGCTTGGGATCGGCCGCGCGACGCTTTATCGCAAACTCACGCGCTACGAGATCGAACGCTCCAGCTTCTAGGCGATCATGGATCCGAGGGTGCTCGGCGCGTTAGACCCGCTCGAGCACCGCCGCGGCGCCGAGACCACCCGCAGCGCAGATCCCCAGGAGCGCGGTCTCTTTGTCGCCGCGATGGAGTTCATTGGCCATCGTGGTGACCATGCGCGCCCCCGTCGCTCCGAACGGGTGGCCGATGGCGATGGAGCCGCCGTGGACGTTGAGTCGGGATGGGTCGACCTCTCCAACTGCGGTTTCGCGGCCCAGTCGATGCTGGGCGAACGAGTCGCTTTTCAGAACTTTGAGGACGCTCAGCACCTGGGCGGCGAAGGCCTCGTGCATGTCCACCAGGTCCACGTCGCATAGATCTAGCCCCGCGCGTTCCAACGCCCGGGGCATCGCCAGGGCCGGCCCAATAAGCAATTGGTCCGTCGGGTCGACGCCCACGTATGACCAGCTCTTGAAGGCTGCTAGCGGGGTATAGCCCAACGCCTTCGCTTTTTGTTCTTCCATGAGAAGGACAGACGCGGCGCCGTCGGTGAGGGTGCTTGAGTTCCCGGCGGTGAGCGTCCCATCCTTGGCGAACACGGGTCGTAGTTTTCCCAGTCGCTCGATGCTGGTGTCCGCGCGAACGATGGTGTCCGAGCTGACGAGGGCGCCGGACGGCGTCTCGACCGCCACAACCTCCTCATCAAAGCGCCCCGACTCAATGGCGGCCGCTGCACGCTCGTGGCTCCGGAACGCGAGCTCGTCTTGAGCGAGTCGCGAGATCTCGTTACGCATTGCCATTTTCTCCGCGGATTCCCCCATCACCTCGCCCGTCGTTCGCTCGGCAATTTTCGGCATCTTGGGGAGGATGTCTCCCAACGGCATCAGCTGGGAGAGCACGCCCATCACATCGCTCGGCGAGGCCTTGCCAAACGCGAAGGGCGCGAGGAGGTGGACCGCTTTGGAGGGCAGGCTGACCTCCGCGTTGCTCGTGGAGTCTGAACCACCGGCGATGATTACATCCGCGTCCCCTCGCTCGATCGCCGCGACCGCGGTGGTAATCGATTGGAGGCCCGAGGCGCAGGCGCGCGTCACGGTCATCCCCTCGACCGAGGCGGGGAGGCCCAGATCCAAGGCGATCTCTCTGGCCACATTTGGGGCGGCGGATGGGAGGATGACCCCGCCCCAGACGATCGCGTCGACGTCTTGCTGGGAGAGGTTGGTGCGCTCCAGCAACGCGGCTACGGAGGCTCCCCCGAGTGCGAAGGTGTCCATCTTAAGGAACTCGCTGAAGGCTCGGACGAATGGGGTGCGGACCCCGGAGACGACAACGGCGCGTCGTGATTGTTTTTTCTTTGGCATGATTGATTCTCCAGTCTAGGCGCCGATGAGCGCTCCGCCGCAGACACGCAGCGTGGTTCCTGTGACCCCGTGGGCCGCGGGAGTGGAAAGAAATGTGATCGCGTCGCCCACGTCACGGGGTTGGCCGCCTTGACCGAGGTTGCTGAGGCGACGCCCCGCCTCGCGGATCACGACGGGGATGGCTGCGGTGAGACGAGTCTCGATGAACCCCGGGGCGACGGCATTGACGGTGATGCCGCGTCGCGCGACGACGGGGGCCAGGCCCCGCACGTAGCCCAAAATACCAGACTTGCTGGCGGCGTAATTGGTCTGGCCAAGGTTGCCCGCGATCCCTGCGACCGAGGAGAGGCAGATGATTCTGCCGTGGTCGCGGAGGCTGCCGTCGAGGAGCTTCGCGGTGATGCGTTCAACGGCGCCGAGGTTAATGTCGACGGCTTGGTCCCACCACTCGGGCTTCATGCGAGCGAGGGTCTTGTCGCGTGTAACGCCCGCGTTGTGAATCACAATGTCGAGTCC
>CALKDV010000413.1 GCA_938084085.1 uncultured Nannocystaceae bacterium | reverse complement strand
CGAGCGTCGGAGGTTCTGTGGGGCTCAGGGTCGAAGGCGTCGACGAGGAGCTCATCGCGGTTCGGCGCGCCGAGGACGAGGTGATCGTCGTGACCCGCGTCTGCGGCCACATGGGGTGCAAGGTCCGATTCTCTGGTGAGGCCCAGGAGTTTGAGTGCCCATGCCATGGATCAAGGTTCGCGCTCGATGGGACGTTGCTCGAGGGTCCGAGTCCCACGCCGCTGCGGCGATATGACGCCAGGCTCGTGGATGGCGTCCTTCGTTTCGCGGTGTAGCCGCCCGCGCAACGCCTCAGTCGATGAGGTGCGTGGGCGACCAGGTCGTGCGTTGGCTTGAGGGTCCAACGACGGGCTGCACCGTCGGTGTCCGCGTGAGGATATCCTCGAGATCGTCAGCAGAGATGAGCTGTTCTTGTTGGAGCGCGATCGCCAAGGCGCTGCCTTGAGCGTAGCCCACCACGTGCTCTTCAAAATCGTGCAAGGTCCCCCCCGCGGGATCGCGGTACAGGTGGATGAACACGCGGTTGACCGCGTCGCGCCGCGGGACGTCATGCACCAGGTTCGCGGCGTTGACCGCATACTTTTTTCGGACACCGAGGCGAGTCAGCGCCCGCACGACGTCGAGGGCGTCGATGCGACCGGCGACCGCGTCTGCGAACAAGCAGAAGATCGTGCAGTCTTGCTCCACGTCGTCTCCAAACAGGTTCAGTTGACAGCCCGAGGGCAGCTCGCGAAACATCAAGAGCAGGGCTGTGAACTTGTATGCCGCCTGGACGCGGATCTGATCGAAGTGGAGCCGACCCGCGAGCTTGAACTGGTCTTTGTAGGTGACTCCGTCGAAGTCGATCTCATCGAGCACGAGCTTTCGCTCGAGTTTTCGTCGGATCTGCGGAGGGCTCGCCGTCACGAAGAACAGCCCCGGTTGATGGCCGCGGTAGCGCGGCCGCTGCAGGGCACGGAGGACAGGCACCGCACCGGGCACGGCCCACTTGTCGTCCGCGGATTGCAGCGCGGCCTCGATGATGCCGCCGGTCGAAGAAAAGTGAGTGTCGAGATAGGTTTTGTCCACGTCCCACACGAAGACAGGCCCATCGTAGTCCGCGGGGAGGCGGTGCTTCATCCGTCGAAGCATGGGGAATGGCTTGGTGAGCCGCTGCGACACGAACGCCACGACCGAGAGCATAGGGCCTGCGACAGCGGCAGGGAAGAGCGCTGACGCACAGGACCGCGCCGGGGCCAACGGACGTCTACCCGGGAGGGGCGGGGTCTTCGTCTGCCGATTCGAGAGACTCTTGGGCGCTCAATCGGTCGGTGGCCTTCTTGATGGAGCCTGCGACAGTTCCTCCGCACCGGGGGCACTCGGAAGCATCCGTGGGCAGTCGGTTGCCGCATTTTGCCTCGGAGCAGCGATGGTCTGGGATGAATCGACCGATGAGGAGTCCCACGATCGCCAACCCGAGACCCGTCACTGTGACATGGCCCATGGAGATGCCAGCGTCCGCGACGGCCCGGCTCGCAAACCCGCCGATGACCATGGTCCCGAGGCCGAAAAATCGACCGAGGCTGGTCGCCATGGAGCGCTCGATGCGAAACACGGGTTTGCCTGTGTTCATGCCCCGCACCTGGTCCTCGTCGGGCTGAATCTCGGCGTCCTCTTCGAGTGGCTCTGGCTCTGCGAGGACCCCCGTGAACTCAGAGAGTGGGAATTGCGAGGGGCGCTCGTCTGCGGGCGGGAGGCCAAAGCGAGCCGAGAGTGCGTCGCTAGAGGGCGCAAGGGCCGACATCGACGCCTCAAAGAACGTGGCCGGGTTCGGTCGGAGGAGGGACGCAATCTGGCGCTGCGCGCGGGGACCTACGTTGCGGAGGGTGCAGTGGAGCGCGAGCAAGAAGGCCATGCTCACGGGACCCGCCACGCCGAGGCGGGTGGTCTTTCGTTGACTCGACATGCCGGAGGAGGCGCCCACATGGTGGGCGATGGCGGCTTGGGTGGTGAGCACGCCGAAGCCGAGCACTACGGTCGTGACATCAATGGCGAGCTGGAGGCGAGACGGGTCGACACGGATCGCAGGCTCCGCGGAGGCCAACCAGGCGTGGGCCACCGCGCGAGCGCTCGCGGAGGCGGTGATCTCAGGGTTGTCCACCTGCTGCACGTCGACCCCGAAGTTGAGGGTGCCGTCGGCGTCGACACCCCGAAACCACACGTTTCCTTCGGCGGCGACAGCCGGTCCCCCGGCGGGGAGGTTGCCATCGGCGTCCGCTCGCCACGGTCGCACGCGGACCCGCTCAAGATTCAAGCCCGCGTAGTGCGCGAGTCGTCGCACCACACGGCGAACGCTGAGCACATCACCCGACCATCGATCCGGGAAGTGATCCGGGATCGGGGCGAGCAGCGGGGCCCGCAACAGCGCCTCGGTACCGCGGCTTCGTCGGATGCTCGCGAGGAGCTTCAGCATCGCCTCTCGCGCCTCGGGCGAGGGGGTGAACAACTCCTCGTCTGTCGGAGGAGGAGGAGGAGGCGGTGGGAGTGCAGAGTCCACGGGTTGGCTGCCTCCATGTAGCACGACCTCGGGTCCTGTTGACGCCTCGGAGCGGAAATAGCGATGTCAGAGCATTCAGGGACGGAGTACACTCTGCGCCAAGATGAACCCGACTGTACGGTGGAATGAGACGACCAGACGGCGCTTGCAGGCAGTCGCAGCGAGCGGAGTATTTCTGCTCGCCGGATGTACGGCGCCGGAGGTAGCGCCGCCGGCCGCGTTGGATGGGCCTGGTCCCTTCGGGGTGGGGCGAACGAGAATCGCCCTCGACGTAGGGGCGCGGGTTGTCCCCGTTGAGGTGTGGTTCCCCGCCGAGGGGAACAGCGCCGCCTCGGTGCCGCTCTCGGCGCTCGCCCTCGACGACACGCGGCGCGCACAGTGGACGGAATGGTTGAGCGCGGCGCCCACGGAGTGCGTGCGTGGAGAGGCGCTGGATGGGACCGATGCGTCCCCCGTTCGGGGTGGATTTCCCCTCATCGTGATGTCGCACTGCCACGAATGTTCGCGGCTAGGGGCGGCTCAAATCGCCGAACGCCTGACCGCGCACGGATTTGTTGTGGCGGCGCCGGATCATGTGGGGGGGGACCTCTTCAGCGCTCTCGACGGCACGTCCACAGGATTTGGCCCAACCACGCTGAGCACGCGGGTCGACGATGTCGACGCGGTCATCGATGGATTGCGCGATGGTGACGGGCTCCCGTCCGAGGTGGGAGCACTGCTTGAGGGCGTCGTCTCCGCGGGCGAAGTGGGACTTTTAGGTCACAGCTTTGGGGTGACCACCATCAACACGGTACACCGTGAGGACGATCGAGTGGCGGCGCTCATGGCCCTCGCAGGCCCGCTCAACCTGTTCGGGGAGGCCCCGGCGGAGGAGGTCGAGGTGCCGTTGCTCACGCTCCGTTCCACCGAGGACAACACCATCGGCAGCGTGGGCAATGAGTTAATATTGTCCCAGTTCGAGCAGGTGCCTCGCGACAAGTGGTTCATCGATATTCGCGACGCGGGGCACTACTCCTTCCTCGACATCTGCGGGCTCACAGAGCAGTTCGACACGGGCTGCGGCGAAGACCAGCGTCAAACGGACCCCGCGGAGTTGTTTAGTTATCTCGCTCCGGCACGCGCCCGCGCGCTCACGGCGACCTACGCGGTCGGATTTTTCTCGCTGATGCTCAAGGACGACGAGCGGGGTCGTGTGTTGCTCGCCGAGTCGGTGGATGACGCGGTGATCGGACCGGAATTTACCGCGGCGCCATGAGCTCGAAGCCCGCCACTTCCTCAGCGGCAGCGGCGGTGGCCCTTGGGGCAGCTAAATCGAACATGCATGTGGTCCGAGTGGCCTCGTGAGTGCTGCACGCGCGTGTACTTGGCCTGACCCGGCTTCCGGGGGTATTCGAGCCACCGGCTGAGGTCTCGTCGGGGGACGCGCCCGGTCTGGATAGCCCAGTCATACAGCAGCTTTTGGAGCTTGGTGTCCACGTAGACAACCTCCACTGCGCCCGTATCATTTAAAAGTTCGAGCAGGGTCCACATCAACTCACGATCCAAGTTGGCGGCGCTCATCTCTCTCCAGTTAAGCTCATCTCGCTTGTTGATGATCTGCGGGTAGCTCAGATCGATATCGCGCCCGGACTGATGAGACTGGTGCGGCTTGAGCGTTCCTCCGTTCCGTGAGGACATATTGCCCACCAAGATCGGCTGGCCCGTCTCCAGGGCGTCCCACGACCGCAAGACAGCGTCCATCACGGCCACAGCCTCGACGGTCGCCCAGCCCTTCCAAGGGATGTGCTTGAGGACCCGACCCGGCCCCTCGGGCATGGGCATCGCGCCGGCGAGGGTACCCCGGGCGGGTCCGTCGATCGACTCGCTCTTCGTGGTGTCCTCGTCTTTCCGGTAGACCGCGATCTTGGTCCCGGATGGCAACTCTTGCTCGAGGCCCTTGCCCGGGTTGAGAGCGACAATCTCGTGGTGGAAGATCTTATAGAGATTGGCGACTCGCTTGAGCGTGCCGCCTTGTCGAATCGTGTAATGGACGAGCTCCGGTGCGCGGAATTTCTCTGACCATCGAGGATCCCGCGCGGTCAGGTGGATATTCCGTGCGGGACGAGCCTGCTTCACATCGGCGTCGGTGGATGACGGAGTTGGCTCCTCGTCGACCTCACCGCGCTCGTCTAGAGCGCTCTCATTCACATCGTCGTGCGGGGGGTCTTCGACCCCGCCGCCAAGATCGAGCGGAGTCACGGGGACTTCATCGACGGCATCCACTTCGTCGAGCGTGGGGAGGTCATCCGGGATGTCGAGGGCCGCGGAGTGATTGGGGCGAGGCGCGTTGGGGACGACGACGCGAACGGCGAATACGCCAGCCCACACGAGGCCCGCAGAGATGAGCAGCGCGATGCCGGTCGAGCGGGGTCTGTCGTGGCCCGCGGCTGCTTGTGCGCGGTCCTCGTCGGTGAGACCCGCGGCGTCGAGGTCTTCAAGGCTCTCGCCTTCCGGTAAATCGTCGTTTGGGTCGACCATGGATGCTTGGCTGCGACCTCCCAAAAGGCATGGGGAGGTCCTGACACTTTGGACACTTTCGCAGGTGACTTCAAGTTCCTGGCACAACTCGAAACCCGCGCGAAACGAGGCAAGTCGATCTCGAAAAGAGCATATATTCCATATGCTTGTCGCCGGTTGCGGGTGTGTGGGGGGATGCGAAATAGTGGTTCGATATGC
>CALKDV010000412.1 GCA_938084085.1 uncultured Nannocystaceae bacterium | reverse complement strand
CTTGATGCGGGTGCTCGTCGACACCGAGCCGGGGTGGACACCACGCGAGGTGGGATTCGAGCTCAAGTTTACGTATCCCAACGACCCTGACGAGGTGCTGGGGGGGAACGTGACCATCAACGGCCCGTCGGACGAGGATGTCTACTCCTCGGCGATCAACGTGCCGCTCTCCAAAAGTTATTTTCGACCGGGGATGAACTTTCAAGTCACCCTCTACGACACGGATCCGGCGCTCGAGTCCGAGCCTGTGTTCGGTGCGACGAAGGCGCCGCTCGTGCCGGCGCTCGTGGGGATAGAATCAGATGATCACTTCGTGAGCGTGACTCTCGTCCCCGTGTTCCACGACATTGGTAGCGGATGCCAGCCCGCGCCCGTCGTGTCTCCCGACGATGAGGTCGCGATGGCTCAGTACCTCAAAGCTTACAATCCCGTGGACCGCGTCTATATGAACGTGCGGCAGCCCATCACGTGGACACAGAGCATGACGGGGTTCAACAGTATCTTGAACGCGATCTCGCAGCTGCGCTTCCAAGACAACGCTCCGGCCGGGGAGTACTACTACGGCCTCGTGCGGCCCTGCGACGGCGGCCCCGGCGGTGGTGGCAGCATTGTCGCCGGTCAGGCCATCGACATCCCCGGCTCTCCGACCATGAACAACGCTGGCAGCCGCGTTGCGGTGGGTCGGTGGAACACCGACTTGATCGGTGAAGAGGGGATGGAGGTCGAGGTGGTGGAGACCTCCGTCAAAGAAACCTTCGTCCATGAGATCGGGCACACCCAGGGGCGTCGACACTCCCCTTGCGGTGACGCAGGAGGGCCAGACGGCAACTACCCGTACGCGGACGCCGACATCGGCAGCTTTGGATACAACTCTGTGAAGAACCAGTTGTTCTTCCCCAACGGGGCCAAGGACTACATGAGCTACTGCAACCCCACCCATGTCTCCGACTACGTGTGGAACCGAGTTTTGCCCTACGTGCAGACCATCAGCGGTTGGGGCGAGCCAAGCGGGACCCCCGACGCCGACATCGGGGAGGGACCGACCCTCTTGGTGGGACTGACAGACACCAACGGCAAGTCCGATTGGCACCACATCCCTGGCGCGCTGGCGCTGACGGCGGACCAGGCCGCGAGCACAGCGGAGGCGGTGATCAATGGGACGTCGGTGGTCGTGCCCGTCTCGTTGACGGCGCTCCCGCATGAGGCGGGGACACGCCGTGCCTTCGAGCTCCCCGCGGGAGTCGACCCCTCCGAGATTGATTCCCTTGTTCTCCACGACGACGTCACATCGGCGGCGCTTTGGAACACCGGGTACGCCATCGACGTGCCAGCGATGAAGGCCTCAGTCGCCGCCGTCAAGGCGTGGGCCGCGGCGCAGACCCAGCTCCACACCGAATAGCGGGCGGGGGCCAGGCGAGATCTCACCCGGCGCGGCGCGGGGCGGCTGTGTCCAACCGGCACAGCGCGATCGGGGCGAGCAGCGCGACGTCGCGCGCGAGCGTCCACCACGAAATCGCCTCCTCGGTCTCCGCCGCCCCACCGAAGCAGCCGCAGCGGATATCAATGCCGCGGACGAGCACCGAGGCGATGAGGGCGATGAACGCGAAGTCGAGGGCGGCGATGATCGCGACGGCGCCGTCGCGGAAGCGCGGAATGAAGAGTGCGAGCGCGGCGAGCAACTCAAGGATCGGCACCATCGCCGCCAGGAAGTGGGCGGAGAAATCCGGGAAGGCGTCGTAGTTTTGGATGTCCTCGGCGAAGGTGAGCGGATCTTGGAGTTTGGGGATCGCGGCCACCAAAAAGACACCAGCGACGAGGAGTCGCGAGCCCCACCCGAGGGCGACGCGGAGCTTGGGGGAGAGCGTCATGGCGGCGTCGCCTCCACGGGAAAGTTCGCTTCGCTCCACGCCAAGAAGCCTCCCTCGAGCACGTGCACCTCACGGCATCCCGCCTCATCGCGGAGCATGGTGCCGAGATACTCGCTCACGGCGCAGCTTCCTCCGTCGCAATAGGTGACGACGAGCTGCTCCTTATCGATGGGCAGGCTCTGGACTTGCAACGTCTCAGCGGCCGTATCCGCGGGGAGGTTGATGGCGAAGGGAATATGACCCTCGTCATATTTATCCGGAGCTCGCGCGTCCACGAGCGCCACCGAGTTGTTGTCGAGCAAGTCGCGGAGGTCTCGGGCCGAGACCCGGGCGAGGTCTGGGTTGTTCTCGGCGAGGGCGCAGGAGGAGGCGACGGGGGGCGCGAACCACATCAACCCGTCCTCAAACTGCACCCGGGCAGCGGCGAGGCCGAACGAGGCGGCCACGATCATCGTGGCGTTGATCATGGTAGAGCGCGCGAGCATTCGAGCCTGCGAGCCTATCATCCATCCCGGCGCCACGCTCGCCGTCGAGGTCGTCTCGGGGGGCCCACCGACGCCCGCAGATGGTTGAAGACTGGACGGGCGTGGGGATGGGCCCCGTTGTCGTGGTAGTTTTCTCGCCATGCGTATGACTCACGGTCCCCTCCTCACGTCCACGGCGGCCTGCCTGCTCGTCCTCGGTTGCTCGGCATCCACGGCGTCACCGGAGTACGACGCGCAGATTCGAAGGACGAGTTTTGGCGTCGCGCATATTCAGGCGGACACGTTCGGGAGCTTGGGCTTTGGTCAAGGCTACGCGTTCGCAGAGGATCATCTGTGCACGATCCTCGATCAGGTGGTGAAGGTGCGGAGTGAACGTTCGAAGTACCTCGGCCGGGGTGAGGACGACAGCAACATCAACAGTGATTTCTCCTACCTGCACCTCGGCGTATACGCCGCGGCCGAGGCGGACTTTCCAACGCAGCCGCAGCGGGTGCGCGACCTCGTCACGGGGTACGCCGCGGGAATAAACAAGTACCTCGCCGACGCGGGGGACGGGGTGGAGGGTTTTTGCGCGGGGGAGCCATGGGTGGGTCCGGTGTCGGCAACGGATCTGTTCGCCTACTACATCGACCTCGCCCTGCTCGCGTCGAGCAAAAACCTCATCGACTACGTGGGGGTCGCGGTCGCGCCCGGTTCCGGTGACGAGGTGGCGGCGCCGCCGTTCGCGGGGTTGGAGTTCCGTGAGGCGGACATCGGCTCCAACGGCTGGGGGATCGGCGCCAGCTTGTCGGCCTCCGGTCGAGGGATGGTCATGGGAAATCCTCACTTCCCGTGGGAGGGCGAGCTGCGCTTGTGGGAGAGTCACCTGACGATCCCGGGAGAGCTCGACATCTATGGGGCGGGGCTGCTCGGGGTGCCCGGCGTCCTCATCGGCTTTAACGAGGCCGTGGCGTGGACGCACACGGTGTCGGCGGGGCATCGCTTCACGGCTTACAAGCTCGAGCTGTCCCCGGATGATCCCACCGTGTACCTCGTGGATGGTGAAGAGCGTGCGATGACCTCCACGGACTACGCCATCGACGTGTTGCAAGAAGATGGCACGCTGGCGGGGGAGACCCGCACGCTGTGGCGCACGCACTGGGGGCCCATGATAAGCATCGTGGGGAGCTTTGATTGGACGCCGAGCCTCGGGATCACCTATCGAGACGGCAACCTCGGCAACCGGTCGCTCATCAGCCAGTTCCTCGACATGAACGCGAGCAAGAGCATGGAGGAGTTCCAGCAGGCGCACGCGACCAACCAGGGGATCCCGTGGGTGAACACGATGTCCGCGGACAAGAACGGGCGGGCGTGGTACGCCGACGCCACCCCTTCGCCGAATCTCAGCCAGGAGACCATCGACTGGTGGCTCGACGCGCGAGAGAACGACTTTGTAGTCTCCAATCTGTGGGGGAATGGGGTCGTCTGTCTCGACGGGGCGACGAGCCGCGACGAGTGGGTAGAGGAGGAGGGCGCGCGCGAGCCGGGCCTGGTGCCGTTTTCGGCGGTGCCGAAGTTGGAGCGCGATGACTTCATCTTCAACGCGAACGACAGCTACTGGATGACGAACCCGGAGGAGCTGCTTGAGGGTTTCTCGCCCATGCATGGGGAGGAGCGAAGCCCCCGCTCACAGCGGACGCGGATGAACGCGGTCACGCTGAGCGAGGGGACCGCGGGTGCGGCGGGCGACGACGGGAAGTTCTCCCTCGAGGAGCTTCAGCAGGCGGCCCTGTCCAACCGCGCGATGACTGCGGAGCTGCTGCGCGATCAGGTCGTGGCGCAGTGCACGGGCCAAACCGAGGTGGAGACCGATCCGGGGCAGCCTCTGGTGTCGATCGCGCAAGCGTGCCAGCTCATCGCAGACTGGGATCTTCGTTTCGATGTGTCGAGCGTGGGGGCCATCGTCTGGCGCGAGTTCATCGGCGACTTTAACTACGGGGACCTGCTCGATTCGGGGAGCCTGTTTGCCACGCCGTTCTCCGTGGCCGATCCCGTCAACACACCCAACACCCTGACCTCCTACGACCCGGCCGACAGCCGCGTGCTGCGGGCGCTGGGTAGGGCGGTCACGCGCCTGGGCGCCGCGGGGCTCCCGCTCGATGCGCCCCTCGGTGACGTTCAGTTCACGAAGAAAGGCGACCAGACCATTCCCATCCACGGCGGCAATGAGCGCAGCGGCGTGATGAACAAGATTGAGTACTCGGTGTTTCAAAGCTCACTCGAGCCGGGGATGGGGAGAGGCACGCTCATCAACGGCGCCACTGATCTCACTGATGAGGGCTACGTAATTAACTACGGCACGAGCTTCATCATGGCCATGGAGTTCACCGACGAGGGTCCCCACGCGGAGGCGTTCTTGACGTATTCGCAGTCTGGGATCCCGGGCTCAGAGAACTCCAGTGACCAAACCGAGCGTTTCTCGAACAAGGAGTGGCGACCGTGTTTGTTCACGGAGGCCGAGATCGAGGCAGACCCCAACCTCACGACCTACCGCGTCCGCGGTGCTCGCTGACGGGGGGGGTGGACTCCTCGCGAGTCCAGCTTGAACCGTCGGCGCGCTAGCGTCGTCGTCGGCGGAGAAAGAGCCCGCCGAGGAGCAGGGCTGCGAGACCCGAGCCGCCACCCGACCCGGGCGCGGTGTTGCAACCGCAACCCTCGTCGCTGTCGGCCCCGGCGTCCCCACCGGTGCTCCCGATGCCCCCGGTGCCTCCGTCGTTGGAGCCGTCGTCTCCGCCGGCATCGTCCCCGCCAGCATCGTCCCCGCCGCCGTCGTCTCCACCTGAGGTCTGCGGCGCTTCTTGGCCCACGCCGAATCCGACAGGCGCCGAGTAGACGACGTTGTCCGCGGCGTCCGTCGCGATGGCCCGAATTGTCCAGGCACCGGCCGGGAAGTTGACCCCAGAGAACTGGTAGGGCGGGGTGTCGTCGGAGAGGGGCTGCACGGCGCCGTTCACCTCGATTTCGACCCTGATGTAGTCGAGATCGTCTTGGGCGTTGACTTGAAGATCAAAGACCGCAGGGGCCTCATCAAAGACGGTCCCGTCCGCGGGGTTGGTGATGGCCACGGTGGGCGGCTCATTGTCGAGCTCGGGGAGCGAGGGTCCGCAGGTCGACGCCCAGCCGATGGTGGCCACGTCCGAGCACCAGTTGGCCCAGGTGTCTCCGCCGTACCCCGGATCTTGCGCGTTGAATCCCTTGCACAAGGGGCCGGGCGCCCAGTTCCCCTCGATGTCATGGCAGGGGGTGATATCGATGCCGGAGTTGGATTCAACCCACGCCGCGGCCCCTGGAATGAGGGAGTGAGTCCCGGTGCCGCCGCAGCCGCCGGTAACAGTGGAGGCGATTCCAAAGGCGTGCCAGCTGTTGTCGGGATAGCGGACGAACATCGGTCCGCCGGAGTCCCCCGAGCACACAGAGGCGTCGCCTCCGCCGTTGGTGATCGCGATGTTGTTGTTGAACGAGATCCCATCGAGCCGAGTGAGGGCCCACCGCTTTGTGCCGCTGCCGGTGTTGGAGGAGGTGCTCGCACCGAAGCCCGCAATGGCGATCTCTTGACCGGTGAAGAGGATATCTTGCTCGCATCCGTAGACCGGCGGGGTCACCGGCACGGGAGCCTCTTCGGCGAGCACACAAAACGCCCAGTCGTCACCTTGATCACTCGCGCCGCTGTAGCCGGGATTTGTTTGGCAAAACTCCGGGGCGATCTTTGCGGCGGAGTTGGTGCTCTCGCCGAACACGAGCGCCTGCGTATTCGATCCGCAGTGGGCGGCGTAGATGACGAGCCTGGGGTGGACGAGGGTGCCGGTGCACAGCCCGCCGAAGCCCTGGACCGCGACCGTCGTTGGCCACGCGCAGGCGGCCGCGGAGGAGCCGTTCCAAATTTCGGGCTCCGCCTCGGCGCCGTCGTGTTCCAGCGTATCGGGCTTCTCACTCGCGAAACCGGTGGACGGTGCGAGCAGAATCGTGAGAGCGGCGGGGACAAGGAGGCTGGCGCGTGTCATTTTCGGTAGTTTCCAAGGAACAGGGATTAGCCCCTGATTAAAGCGCCTGGAGCGTAGCACACTCCGTCTGCGCTGCGGCCACCAACCTATTGCATTCAATAAATTCAGTAACAGCGAAATCGTTTTTAATACAGATCGAAGAAACGGTTCGCGCGCAGCGGCAAGTGTGCGGCCCGGGGTCCGGTCGCGAAGGGTGCTTTTGGGTCTGCCGTGGGGGGCGGCTCCGATTCCGATCGTCTAGGAGCCGCCGACGAACCGCAGGCGCAGGCAGAGGGTCGATGGTGAGGCGCCGAATCCGCGCCGCG
>CALKDV010000411.1 GCA_938084085.1 uncultured Nannocystaceae bacterium | reverse complement strand
ATGCAGAATCTTCGTGAGGATGGGCGGCTGCCGCGTCCGCTCAAGCCCGTCTGCCACCGCTGGTCGAAAGTGCTCTTCGGGTGGGGCTGTGAAGTTCGCGTCCACCGCATGCAATACCCCCTGGATGGTGTAGCCGAGCGGTCGTGATGCCGCCTTCGCCATGTGGGTCAAGATCTGTAAATCCCGGGTCGAGACGTCTCCAATGGCGAACTTGCGCATCAGGGCGGTCCTCGCCGGATGGAAGAACTCACTGAGTCCGGCCATGTCGCCGAGTCGCTCGTGGAGCTTGATAAGGATTTGGGACGCCTCTCGATCCCCCGGATCGACGTTGAACGCGAGGCGGGTCGCCTCGATGGCGTCGGAGGTGTGGGCTTTGGAGCGCGCGAGGAGTCGCGCCCGTCGGAGATGGAGGGCGCGCTGCTCCGAAGGTTCGCGCTGCTGCTCGACGAGTTTTCGCAGGTAGATCTCTGCATCGAGCGGACGCCCTCCTTGTTCGAGGATCTCCGCCATCAACGAAATCGCGCGCGGGTTGTCCGAGGCTTGAGCGAGGAGCTGCTCACCGTGATGAAGCGCCCGGGGGAGGGTGTCGCCGTTGTTGGCGAGGTGACGGGCGAGGCCGAGCCGGAGTTCGAACCCCGCGGCGTCGCCCACTGGGAAGAGCTTGAGCAGTTGTTCGGTGACTAGCGCTGCGGAATCGGTGTCACCAACGTCTCTGTATTCGCGGACGAGTCGCTCGAGCGCGACTTTGCTGTCGGGCTTGGCGTCCGTTGCGGCTCGCAGCGCGCGGATCGTCTCGTCGCTGTCCCGACCGAACTCCGCGAGGATGAGCCCAAGCTCGTGCCGCAACTCCGCGTCGCCGAGGGTCCAAAAGAACTCGCGCAAGAGCTCAACCGCCGACCCTGGGTCGTTGACGGATGAGATTAAGCGCTCGAGGAGCCGGAACGCATCGCGGTGATTTCCATCCCGGTTGAAGATCTCCCGGAGCAGCTTGACCGCTTGCTCCGGGGCAGCCTCCTCGTCGTTGTTGATGGCCGCGGAGACGCGTTGTTTTGCCTGGTTGAGGAGCGCGTGGACGGAGGCGCGGACGACCTGCGTGCTGACGGGCCGTCGTACGGGCGGTGGTCCATCTCGGCGTTCGGAGGTCCGGCCCAGGCCCGACTCTGCCGGAAAGTTCTTTGGGGCCGCCGTCAAGGAGGCGCGGTAGGCCCTCCGCGCGAGGGCGTAGTCGCCTGATTGTTCGAGGAGTTCGGCGCTCTCAAGATAAAAGATGGCGCGCTCCATGTCCGATTGGGCCCGGACGGCACGAACGGAGACCGCGTCGTTGACGTCTGTGACCTTCTCGGCGTCGAGGAGAAGTCGCTCCAGATGCCGTACAGCGAAGGCGTTTCCTGGATCCCGGCCGAGCGCCCGGACTACCGCGTCTGCAGCCAGCGCGGTGTCTTCGGCCTGCCCCGCGTCTTGAAGGCTCTCGCAGGCTTCAATAAGCATGGCGGCGCTCATGCCCTGGTCATCGACGTTCTCCGCTGCGTTGAGGTAGAGCGATGGGAGGGACTCTCGGTCAGAGACGTGACGGAGAAGTGTCGCGTATTCTCGAGTGACCACGGGGTCATCTTGGAGTTGTTGAAGCGCCAACTCGTAGCTGCTCCTCGCTTCCGAGATCCCTTCGCTCGTCAGCGCGAGGACGCGGGCGCGCGTCACGTGGAGCGCGGCTTGCTCCACACCCGCCGTGACCTCGATGCGTTGTTCGATGTGAGTCACGAGGTTGTCAAAGTCAGAGGCGGTGACCAGGATCCGACGTGCTCGCTCCCAGGCGAGGGAGTGGTTCGGCTGCTGTTGCAAGGCGGCGCGGTAGTGTTGCAATGACGCCGCTTGGGCAGAGGACCGGGCGCTGGCGGTCGAAGCCGCCCGCGCGGTGGCCTCTGCGAATAGCCCGAGCTGGTAGGCATGATCCGCACGCAGCGCCGGGGTTGCAGGGGAGGGCTGCGCTCGGAGCAGATCGTAGGACTCTTCGATGCGATCTTCCGTTCGCAAGAGCTGGAGAAGGAAGGCGCGCGCGGCCGCGAAGTCAGGGTTTGTCTCGTACGCCTGCTTGGCGAACATGATGGCCCGGCCGGGATCGCCGAGCTCTTCGTGGCAGACGCGGGCCGCCTTCAACGCGAGAGCGGCGGGGTCCGTGACCGGATCACTGACGGGATCGTACAGCGTGAGCACGGCCTCAAAATCGCCGGCTTCGCGATGAATTCGAGCGAGCGCTTGGATGGCAGGCGTGTATCCGGGGGACGCCTTGAGGGCTCTCGAGTAGGCGTCTTTCGCGTCATTTCGACGGTTTAGACCGTGCTCCAGCACCTCGCCGAGTTCGACGAGCGCCGTCGCTTTGGAGGCGCCCTCGGTCACGCGCTCCACCAGGAGTTGGAGGGCGTCTTGAAGAACCGCGGTGCGACGGTGGAGTCGGCTCAACGCGACCAGTTGATACAGAGATAAAAGATCATCTGGTGCGTGCTTGGTGATCTCTTGTAGCGACGAGATCGCCAGGTCTGGATCAGCGAGTTCGCGTTGAGCCATCTCGGCGACTCGACGTAAGGTGACGAGGCGCTCGTGCTGGTGATCGCTCTCTTCCGCCTGCGCAAGATATGCCTCCGCGGCGCTCTGCCATCGGCGCAAGGCCTCAAAACTCCTCCCCAGCGCCCGCAGGCAGGCCGCGTTGTCGCGGTCTTCGGCAGCGGCTTGAGCGTAGACCTCCGCAGCTCGGGAGAGGTCGGCGCCCATATGCTCGTGGACCTCTCCGAGGCGCAGCAGCAACGACGCACGGTCAGTCCGATTGGTCTGTACGCGGCTCCACTCCTCCAGCAACGCGACCAGCGCCGGGAAATCGCAGGCGTCGCGGTAGAGCCGCTCGAGTTGCTCTCTCGCCCAGTTGTCCTCGGGGAAGTGGAGGATGCAGAACCGAAGATCGCGCTCCAGCCTGTTGTTCAGCTCGGACCGACTGGGCTCCGGGGTGCTCGCGAGAACATCCGCGCGCAGCCGTTGGATCCAGGCGTGTTTGATCAGCACCGCGACCTCTCGAGGGTCCTCGATCACCTGCGTGGCCGCATCAAGAAGAGGAACGGCGAACAACTCCGGGGCTGCGGTGCCGGCCGTCAATTCGCGCTCCATGTACATTGCGACCTCTGTCATCGGCCCGAGCCAATGATTCTCGGTTTGCGAGGCATCTCCGCTCTCTTTCAGGATTCGATTAATGAGCGCGAGCGGGGGCTTGGGTCCATCGAGGCCGTTCAAAAACGCGAGGTGAATTGCGGTGGCTTTGGAGATGGGATCTTGGGTCAGTTCCGCGAGCTTCGTGTACAAGTCGCTCAACTCTTGACCACCTTTGGTCGCCGAGGTCGCCGAGGTCGCTCGTATCAAGCGTCGAAGGGCTGTCTCATCGGAGGGGAGGGCTCGATGCGCCGCGCGCAAATGTTCACGCCGGTGTGAGGGATCGTCGCTCACCTCCGCGAGATCAAGGAACGACGCTGTCACGATCCCCTTGGTGGTCGCGGCGTCTCTGCGCCGACGGA
>CALKDV010000410.1 GCA_938084085.1 uncultured Nannocystaceae bacterium | reverse complement strand
GAGCGCCATGACGTGGGTCATCAAGGCGGCGAGGGCAAACTTTTGGCGTAGGGAGTACCCCCGCGACAGCCTCGGCGTGGGTGACGGCATTGAGCGATACATACCGCGACCAACGACGATCGCGACCCTAAGTTCCCCAGTTTCTGGACCGATCGGCGAGGAACTCTTAGCGTGTTGGTGTGTCGGAGCGAGAGCACACGCCGAAATCGGACCAACCCAGGGCCCCTCGGCCGGGGCCACGCTGGCGCGCGTTCTTCGCGTGGAGCGAGTCCACGCTGATTGGCGCGTCGTTCATCGGCCTTTGCGCGTGGCTTGGGTCGGAATACACAGTGAGCCTCGACGAGCATGTGGTGGTGCCTGGGGTCCACGTGGCGGGGCTGGACATCGGGGGATGGGACCTCGATCGGCTGCACGCGGGCGGGGGCGGCTTGTCGGCCCAGCTGCTCGACGCGCCGCTGCATCTGACCACTGCTGGAGGGGCACGGATCGACGCCACACCGCGGCAGCTTGGCGCCGACGCCGAACTCGAGGGAGCCGCTGCGCGCGCCCTTCGGGTGGGACGCACCGGTGCGGTGGTGGAAGACCTCATGACCCGCGCTGCAGCGCGGGCCGGAGACGTGCGGCTCACGGTGCCCATGGCCTTCGATGAGGCGCAAGCGCTCGACATGCTCGCGAAGTTGTCGCCCAAGTTCGACACACCATCGCTCCCAACGCGACTCGACCTGGAGGCCAGGTCGGTGGTGCCGGCGCGCCAGGGGACCGCCATGATGCCTCACGACTCGCTGTCTCGGGTGGCCGTGGCGTTGGCCTCTGGCGCCTCCGAGGTGGACTTGGTGGTTCGCTCGAAACCTGCGGTGGACAAAGATCCGCTGCGCTCGCGCGCGCAGCTGGCCTTTGGGGCGGTCCTCGGACGCTTCGCCACGAGCTATCGCACGGGCTCGGCCCAGCGGGATCGCGGTCACAATCTAAAGCTCGGCTCCGCCGCCATCGATGGCTACATTCTTGATCCGGGGGAGACGTTCTCGTTCAACGCGGTCGTCGGCGATCGCAGCGTCGAGGCGGGCTATCGGTTCGCCCCGGGAATCAACTCAGGAGAGATCGTCGACGTGGTGGGAGGGGGGATCTGCCAGGTTGCGTCCTCGTTGTTCGCGGCCGGTTTTTTTGCCGGTCTCGAGGTGGTGCGGGCCCGTCCGCACAGTCGGCCAAGTTCTTATGTCGATATGGGGCTTGACGCGACCGTGGTGTATCCGAGCATCGACTTGAAGCTGAAAAATTCTTACGACTTCCCGGTGGTGCTGCATGTCACCGCGAATCGCGGGATGGTCGAGGCCGAGGTCCTCGGTCCTGGACGAGATTTCAACATCGTGTTTGGTCGACAAGTGGACGCAGTCGTCCCGTACGCGACCGTAGAGCGCGAGGACCCCTCGCTCAAGGAGGGTCATCAAAAAGTGGCGCAGCGGGGGATGCGGGGTTTCACGGTCACCCGAACCCGCAAGCGACTGGTGCGCGGGGAGCAGGTGGGACCGGAAGAGTCGTGGCGTCTCGACTACCCCGCCACGCGGGAGATCGTGAAGATCGGCACGGGTGGCGCAGGCGCGGAAGTGCCCGAGCATCGCGTCCGGCCCCAACTTCGCAATCCCCGAGCCTCCTTCGAAATCGTTCAGTAAGGGGACAACACGCGAGCCATCCATCGGCACGCGAAATCTCACGATGCCGCGTGGGGGGTGCTGGACCGCGAACCAATAGCGCAGCTAGGGCCTCCATTGATGCCCCAGATTCGGTGGTTTATGGCCTCTTAGGCGTAGACGTCTACGATGCGGCCTTCGTTGGACGCGCCATACGATTGAGTCCGGGCTGTCGCTGCAATGAGCTCGACGGCTGCGGGGCCTTCGATGGTGTTGTCCTGACGAAGGGCGCGGAGAATCTCGCCTTCGACGGTTGGGTCCATATTTTGTCGCGCACGGACAATTTCTGAATCCAACGAGGGTTGTAGTGGTGTTATTCGCATCTCCTCATGCCTCTTGACCGACGCATCGACAACGTCGATGGCCGGATCCCTGCATCGATCCGCATCGTCCAACCTTTTTGTTCTCTTTAATTTTATTTGCACCCACGCGCGAATCGCGCAAAAAGGTCGGTCGTGGGGAACGAATGTTCGGGTGCACGAGAGCCTCGAGGGTTGGGGTGGCGTCGGCTGGACCGGCGTCGCTGCGGGTGAGGTCGATGTGGATCGGCCAGCACGGGTCGACGTGAGCTGGGTCGGTAGGGATTCACGAGATAGGCGGGATCGCGGCACGCTGATCTGGTGAATCCAGTCACGCCAGCGGACGCCGAGGTTCGAAGACATGGCCGTAGCACCTTCGGATCGCGCGCGGGCGGCCCATGGGGAAAAATTGCGGGACTTTTGGGCGTGCTCTCACTTGCCTGTATCACCAAGACATCCCCGATAGTCCCGGGGAAAGGAAAGCGAGCGAGTTCATGCGAGAGATGCACAAATGGAAAGACAAGGTCGAGTTCTCCCTCGACAATCGGCAAATCTTCTTCCTCTTCTTCGGACTTTCCGTCCTTGGATGCTTTGTGTTTGTGCTCGGTGTGATGGCCGGCAAGCGCGTCGCGTGGGAGCCGGATGGCCGCGTGGCGAGTTTGGCCACAGCAGATTCACTCGACATGCTTGAGGACGAGCTCGCCGATGACGGCTTTGAGTTCCGCGAAGGGCTCGCCGCCTCCGACCTTGAAGAGATCCCCCCGACGAGGGACCCCGCCGAGCCCCCTCGGACGACGGAAGAGATCGAGGCCGCGGCGAAGCTGGCGGAGCTTGAAGACGACGCCGATGAGATCGTCCTCGATAGCGAAGACATCCAGCTCGCGAGCGCCGCACCTGAACCCATGCCGATCGCCGCCGCGATTCCATTGGAGCCGCCAGCACGCGAGGTCGCCAAGGCCTCCAAGGCGACGACGAGCAAGCCCAAGGTCAAGGCGAAAGCCAAAGCCAGGCGGCAGTTTACGCTCCAGCTGAAGGCGTTTTCGCAGATGGAAGATGCGGAGAAGCTCGCGGGTCAGATGCGGTCCAACGGTCACTCGATGCGGGTAGACAGCGCGGATGTGAAGGGACGCACCTGGCACCGCGTTCGGCTAGGGACCTACACTAGCTGGAACGAGGCAGTCACGGCGAAATCGGCCTTCGAGAAGAAGGAGAACATCATCGCCTACGTCATGGCCATGTAGCGCCGTCGGCTGACGGGCTAGAGGGGCGCTTCGGGGGACCGAGCGCCCTTTTTGCATGGGCGCTCGGTCGTCAATTGGAGGTGGATGGGTTACAACCAGCGCACCTTGGGCGCCCCGCACAACTCAGCTGATTCTCCGGTGATGCGCCAATATCTCGAGATTAAGTCGAGGTATGACGACGCGGTCTTGATGTTCCGGATGGGGGACTTTTATGAGATGTTCTTCGAGGACGCGGTCACTGTGGGGCCCGTTCTGGATATCGCCGTCACCAGCCGCGACCGGAACGCGGAACAGCCCGTGCCCATGGCCGGTGTGCCCTACCACGCGATCGGTGGGTACCTGAGGACGCTGGTCCAGCAGGGCTTTAAGGTCGCCATCTGTGAACAGATGGAGACCCCAGAGCAAGCCAAGCGCAGGAAGGGGCCCAAAATTGTGCGCCGAGAGGTGGTCCGGGTCGTGACGCCTGGGGCGTTGCTCGACGAGGAGCACCTGGTGCGCGGCGAGCCCAACTACCTGGTGGCTGTTGTCCGGGGACCTGGGGAGGCCAACCTCGGACTCTCGGGTCTCGACATTTCCTCCGGAGATTTTTTCACGGCGCTGCCCGGAGACGTGCACGCGCTGAGGGCCGAGCTCGCTCGCGTCGCGCCTCGGGAGATTGTCGCGCTGGAGCGGGACCACGAGTGGCTGGTGGCGACGCTCGGGCAAGACTGCCCTCGACTCGAGGTGGCCGAGCAGGGGGCGAGCGACGCCTCAAGGCAACGGGTGCTCGCGCTCGATGAAGAGAGCGGCGGCCGCGGTTCGCTGGATCCGGTGGGTCGGGATGCGGCAGCGATGGCGTTGGAGTACGCCGAGTCTACGCAGCCCGGTCAAACCTTGCTGATCCATCGCATGCGGCGACACGACCTGGGCGGGCATGTGCTGCTCGATGAGGCCTCCGTGCGGAACCTGGAGATCTTCGCGACCATGCGGGAGGGCCGTCGTAAGGGCACGCTGATCTGGGCGATGGATCAGACCGCGACAGCCATGGGCGCCCGGATGTTACGGAGCTGGATCGGGGCTCCCGTGCGGACCCTTGAGATCATCGGCGCTCGCCAAGATGGCATCGAGGTGTTGGTGGACCGAACCGCGGCACGTGAGGAGATTCAGTCCTGCCTCAAGGACATTCGTGACATGGCGAGAATCGCCTCCCGCGCCCGCCTGAACGCGATTAATCCGAGAGAGATGGGGGCGCTGCGGGCCTCGCTCGGCGCGCTGCCAACGGTCGCGTCGTGCCTCGCGAGCTTGGACGACACCCCCTCTACGGT
>CALKDV010000409.1 GCA_938084085.1 uncultured Nannocystaceae bacterium | reverse complement strand
GAGGTTTGCAGCTGTGGATCAATCTGCCGCGACGGCTCAAAAAGATGCCACCGGACTACGAGGGCATCGCGGCGAAATATATGCCGACGACCCAGGATGGAGGGGTGCGCACCAGCGAGGTGGTGGGGCCAAACTCACCGGTGGTGATGCAGACGGCCATGGGCTATCGGACCTGCAGCTTTCCAAACAAAGGGGCGTGCGCCCTGGTTGGCCCGTCGGGCCACCAAGGCTTGGTGTACGTGCTCGAGGGGGAGATCAAGATGCTCGGCGCCGTGTTCAAGGAGGGTGATGTGGTAATCCCCAGCGCCGGTCGGTTGCCTCTTGAGGCGCAAGCCGGCACCCGGGTGGCGCACGTGCACGGGCGCCCTCACGCGGAGGGGATCGCCCACCGAGGACCTTTTGTCGACTGAGGTTGCCGCCGCGAACGATGTCGGGCGGTCCTGGAACTGCGGGGCTTTCATTTCCCTGGTTTGTGTGCTGAACTCCGTTCTATGGAGCTTATGAAGCTGTACAGGCGACCGGCGGTGAGGGGATTGTTTTTTGTGGCAGCCTTTGGGCTGGTCCCAGCCTGCACGACGGACGGCGACGACGGGGACGAATCTGACTCGATGGCCGAAGACACCGACAGCGGCGCAGACGACATGACCGGGCCGTTGTCATTCGCGGTGGATGTCGAGCCGATCATCTCGTCGAGCTGTGTGGCCAGCTGTCACGAGGTGGACGGCTTGAACGAGTCCTTGATTCTCACGGAGGGGTCGGCTTACGACAATCTGATCGGGGTGATGTCAGGTCAGCTTCCACAGATGCAGATCGTGAACCCGGGCAACAAGTCTGTGAGCTATATGTGGCACAAACTCAACAACACCCACCTCGCCGAAGGTGGGAGCGGCGCCCAGATGCCCTACGAGGGGCAGGCGCTCCCGGCGGGCGAGCTGATCCTCATCGGCGATTGGATCGACGAAGGGGCCATGCCCTGACGCAGCGTCCGGTGCGGTCGTCGCCTCGAGGCCCTCGAGGCTCTCGAGCCCCCTCTGCGCAAAGCGCGCGAAGTTAGGGGCCCAGCGCGCCCCGGCCAATGCTCCGCATCCCTTGACAGCGTGACCGAACTGATCAAAGTTCGGCGCCCCGGTCACGGGAGTCATCATCATGTCGCAGGTTTGTCAGGTCACCGGAAAGCGCCCTCTCGTGGGGATGAACGTCAGCCACTCCCACACGCGCACCAAGAAGCGCAGTCTCCCCAATCTTCAGCGCAAGCGCTTTTGGGTGGAGAGCGAGAACCGCTGGGTGCGATTGCGCGTCAGCGCCGCTGGGATTCGCGTCATCGATCACCGCGGGATTGAGCAGGTCATCGCAGACCTCCGCGCCCGTGGTGAGAAGATCTAAACGCGCTCGACGCGAGGCACAATGGAGGGTCGGCATCGCCGACCCTTTTTCATTGGGGCGAGGGTGTCGGTTTCAGCATACAGGCGCGCTATTGTGATGAGGTCCACATGTTAGCCGACAGTCACCTGCAGATCGCACTCGGGGCGAGCATCCTCGCGCTCGTGGTGGGCCCTGCGTTCTTGGCGTTGAGCCAAAAGAGCGAGAGCGTGCTCGCGTTCCTCCGCGGCTTTGTGCAGGTCGCGGTGGTCGGCATGGTCTTGCTGGAGGTGATGCCCGCGACCGTGGGCGCCGCTGGACCCATGGCGCTCGGGATGCTGGTGCTCGGGTACCTGCTCCCGGGAGTCCTCGAGCGGAAGCAGACCGGCAATTCTCGTGTCACGCAAGTGCTCGTGTTGGTGGGACTGTCGGTGCACGCCTTCGCGGACGGGTTGGCGTTGGTGGGGGCCCAGGCCCATGGTGGTGAGGGGGTCCACGGTCACGGACATGGACTCGAGGCGGCCATCATCTTGCATCGGATCGCTGTGGGGCTCGCCATTTTTTGGATGATGCAGTCGCGGGGTAAAGCGGCGGGCTTGCTGGCCGTGGGAGCGCTCGCAGGAGCGACGATTCTCGGAACATGGTTTGGCTCGTCGGTCATCGAATCGTGGCTCGGCGCGTCCGAAGAGGCGCTGCTCGCGGCCCTCGTCGGGGGTCTCTTGATGCACGTCATTCGTGGAGAATCCCCGGCCGGCAAGGGCTCTCCGCAGCAGGCAGGGGTTGGGGCGCTGCTCGGACTGCTGGGCGTGGCGGCGGTGGTGGTACCGGGGTGGACCGACGCAGGCAGCGGTGTTCGCAGCGACATCATCACGACATTCACGGGGCTGTTCGTTGAGAGCGCCCCCGCCCTCTTGGTGGCGTACGGACTCGCGGGGGCGCTCGGGGGGATGCTCGGTGAGGCCTCCATGCGATGGATGCGACAGGGGGGCGCGGCGCGTCGAGCGATGAAGGGCGTCGCCTTTGGCCTCCCGCTGCCGCTTTGCTCGTGCGGCGTTGTACCCGTGTACCAGTCCTTGATTCGGCGAGGGACGCCGGCGGCGGCGGCGGTGTCCTTCCTTGTGGCGACGCCGGAGCTTGGGTTGGACGCGATCTTGATATCTCTCCCGATGCTCGGAGCGGACGTCGCGATCGCGCGGGTGATCGCCGCAGCGGTGGTCGCGATGTTTGTGGGATGGTTCGTCGGCGGATGGATCGACAGGCGGCAACCTGACCGGGAGTCGGACGTCCCCGCGGTGCAGGCGGCCCCGGCGCCCCTGAGCACCCGACTGCGGGAGGGTCTGCGGACGGGCTTTATCGATATCGTCGACGACAGCGCGACGTGGATCCTGGTGGGCCTTTGCCTCGCCGCGATCTTAAGTCCCTTCTTGAAGCCCGAGGCTTTCGCGAATATCTCTCCGTTTGTTCAAGTTCCGCTCTTCGCGGTGATCGGTGCCCCCATCTATGTCTGCGCGACCGGGGCGACGCCCCTCGCCGCCATCTTGATCGCGAAGGGAGCGTCGCCGGGAGCGGCGCTCGCGTTCTTGCTCACGGGACCCGCGACCAACGCGACCACCTTCGGTGTGCTCGAGCGCTTGCACGGGCGCCGAGCCGCGTTCTTGTTCATGGGCGCGGTGGTGGTGAGCGTGGTGACCTTCGGAATCGGCACCGACCTGGTGCTCGGGGGCACGGTTGATCCACGGGCGGCAGTCGAGGCGCATGAGCACGGATACTCCACGCTTCAGCTCGTGTGTGCCGCGGCGCTCACCGGATTGTTCGCCGCTTCGCTGGTTCGCCAGGGACCGGGTGGTTTTGTCGGACAGCTCGGCAAGCTCACCAATCGGGGCGGAGACCACGACCACAGCCATGACGGCCACGACCACGACGACGACTCGTCTTCAGAGTCGAGCTGCTGTTCTTCGGGTTCGTAGGCGCGGACGCTCTGCGGAGGCACCGGGAGCGCTCACGGAGAGGGCGGCTCGTTCATTTCTCGCAGCGCTTGATCGTCGACGCCGCTGACGAACCATCGCCACGCCTGGTCATCTCGCGTGGGTAGCAGGTACGTGAGGGCGAACTCGTGAAGCGCCTCTGGGGTCGCTTCATTCATCGCGCTCGCGTCGCGGCTGAGGCTTAAGGCGATCTCTTCGTCGGTCTCGCTGAGGGAGAGGGCCTCACTCGCCATGGCCGTCCAATCCTCGTGGTGGAGGCTGGCTCCGACGACGCGAGCGCCCAGCCATAAGCTCGCGGCTTGCTCAAGCTCCCACCGCTGCGGCGAGCGCCTCACCTGATCTTGAAGGCGCGCGAGCTCGCTCGTGAGGCTGTCCGCCGGCTCGGTGGGGTCCATGGAGACTCGGTACAGCCACACGCCCTGGGTCCCCTCGATGGAGAGGCGGGCGTCGACCGTGGACTGCAAGGTCCGCTGGGTGAGGCGCGCGAGGGCCCGGGCCTCCATGGTCGGCAATGGAATCATCCGCGCGATCACCAAGGTGGGTCTCCCCTTGAGCGCGCCGTTGGGAGGTTCCGCGCGAACAATGGGCGCCGGGCCTTTGTTCATGGAGGGCCTGGCTCTGCGGTCGCGCTCTCGTCGGGGCGGCTGATGAAAGACGTCGATCAGCTCGGAGAGTCCTCGAAAGAGGTTGGCGAAGGCGACTTTGCGGGGCCAAGTCTTCGCAAAATCGCTGAGCGCAGGGTCGATGTTCGCGCGAGAGATATCTGTGTGCACCATGAGGAGGGTGCGGTCTGGGGAGAAGGTGCGCTCCCAGGCGGTGCGGAGTTCCTCTGGCGTGAGCCGCAGCAGCCCGTCGGCAGAGACAAGCTGGGTGTGAAGGGGGCGCTCAAGCACCGCAGAGGTGGCGCCGGCGACGGCGAACGCCATGGTGTCGGGGCGGGGAAGCTCACCGAGCAGGCGCCCCCGGGTGGTGGCGAGTTGTCGAGCGCTGGGGACTTGTTCGAAGGCGCTGTTGAGCGCGTCGAGGAGTTCCTGGCTGTTGGCGGCGCTCCCGGAGACGACGAGCTCAAGACGATCGGCTCCGAACTCGATCCGTACCTGTCCACGAACCAACTCGACGCGCTCGCGGAGGGCATCTCGCGCGGCATAGGCGAGGACCATCGTGCTCGCGGCCCGCTGGGCGGGATCTGTCGCGGCCAACAGGCGGAGGTTGATGAGGCCGGTGCCAGGCTCGTCGAGGACCATCATCGACGCCTTGCTTGGAAGACGCGTCGGCCGAATATCTCCCCAGTTTGGCGCCTGTTTCGTATCGGACGCGGCCTTGGAGTTGGGGTCCAAGCTCTCGAAGTCCACCGGCTTCATGGTGTCCTTGGGGCGGCAGGCGGACGCGGCCACGAGCCCCGCCAAGACGATCGTGAAGGGGAGCAAACGCCTCACTGTGCACCTCCTGCGGGTGAACTAGCGTCGTCTTCCGCGGGCTCCGCTCCGAGAGCCTCCCCAGGCTCGGGGGGATTCACGGTGGCGGGCGCTGTGGAGGCGGACGCGTCTCGAAGTCTCGACGCGAGGCGTTGGGCCATCGCGGTCACCATCCTGGGGGCGAGGAGGTCTTCGAGGTCCAGGGTCTGCGCGAGCGTGACGCGCTTGCCGCTCTCCGCACGCGGCTCAGGTAACGACTGGGAGAGCAGTGAGACGAGGGACAGGGGGGTGTGGAGTTCTTCGACGAACTGGCGCGCTTGTCGCCTCCGTTCGATGTCGATCACATCCGCGTCGAGAGGATCCTCTGCGAGGCGAGTCAACCGCGCCAAGACGAAGGCCCGGGCCTCGTCGGCTTCGAGCCCGGTGGTCGAGACCTGGAGTGTTGGGCGCCGCGGATCTTCGTGGAGGACACACTTGAGCTTGGCGCCGGGGGATTCACCGGTCATCCGGGGCTGCCGGTTGAGCGCGCCGCAAATCACCCGCGCGCGTCGGATCGGCCCATGGGATCCGTCGATGGCCCATGCGAACTGACGCAACAGCGCGCGTCCTTTGACCGTTTTGGTCGCCACGGCAGGAGGCGGTGTTGTGCGCGATTCGATCACGCGCGGCCGAGGAGGGGCGGACTCGTAGAGCGCCTCGACACGG
>CALKDV010000408.1 GCA_938084085.1 uncultured Nannocystaceae bacterium | reverse complement strand
TGACCCTGATCGAGGTCATGGTCTCCATCGCGATCATGGTGATGATGATGACCTCTGTGTGGGCGAGCTTTAAGTCCACGATGCGGGGCGTGCAGCGCAACCGCGTGTTGCAAGAGCGAGCGCAGACCATTCGTGGGGCGTTGAGTCGAATCTCTTCGGAATTGTCGATGTCCTACCTCTCGTTTAACCGGCCTCTTGATGAGCAGCGGCACTTCACGCTGTTCGAAGGGCGAGACGAGTTTGAGCGCGACAACGTGACTTTCTCGACCTTCGCGCATCTCCGACTTCGACAGGACGCCAACGAGTCTGATCAGGCCGTCATCCAGTATTTTGTGGCGGGTGATCCCGAGGACCGCTCTCGCCAGCACCTCTATCGTCGCGAGTCCCGGCGCCTCATGGGCGACCTACCGGAGGACATGGAGGACTATTTCCCCGCGTACATCGCCTGCGAGGACGTGGAGGTGTTTGATCTCAAATACTTCGATCTCAACCGCCAAGAGTGGGTCGACAGCTGGGCGACCACGATGAATTCCGATCAGCCCGACCGACTCCCCACCCGTGTGTGGATCAAGCTCGGTGTTCGTGAGGGCGAAGAGATCGTGACCTATCACGTGCAGACTGCCTTGGTCATGCAGGAGAAGATTGATCTAGGACGGTGATGACATGACGACGCCAGATCAACTTCAAACCCCAACGCACGCGCGCGCGGAGCGACGCGGCGAGCGTGGCGTCGCGTTGTTGATGGTGCTCGCGGCCTTGGCGGTGATGATCCCCTTCACGACCACGTTTAACCTCGACGCCAAGGTTGACTGGCAGGGTGCCGTCAACACCGCGGACAAGGTCAAGGCGCGCAACATGCAGCGAGGCGCGCTGCGGTTGTCGGTGTTGATGTTCGAGCTCCAGCGGATGGTGTTTAACCAGAAGCAATTTCGAGAGTTTGTCGGCGGGCAGATGGACATCACCCAGGTCGCGCCCTACCTCATGTCCATCTTCGGGAGTCAGGATGGGGCGCAGGCGCTCGGTGACTTTGTGGGTATGGACACCTCTGCGCTCGGTGACCTCTCACTCGGCGGTGGGGGATTTGAGGTCCGCGTCGAAGCGGAGAGCGGTCGCATCAACGTGAACTGCCTCAACAAATCGGATTCGAAAGGGAGCAAGGTGCAAAGTCAGACCGCGACCATGCTGGCGCAACTGATGGCTCCGAGCCTGTACAATCCGCTGTTTGAGGAAGACAAGGCGGATGGGCAGACCTACCGAAGGACCGACGTCCTGAGCGGCATCGTGGACTATATCGACGACAACCGGAGCAGCTTTGACCCGCTCAGGATGGAGACGGGCGGCGGCGCAGAGCGCTACCGCTACACCGAACTATACGATCCCTACCAGCCGAGGAATGCGCGGCTTGACAGCCTCGAGGAACTGCAGCTCGTGCAGGGGATCGATGACGACTGGATGGCGGCGTTCGGGGACGAGCTGACCGTCTATGGCTCATGCAAGATCAACGTGAACTTCGCGTCTGCGCGGCAGATCGCCGCGGTGTTGGTCCACTCCGTATCTTCCCGGGATCGGTGGAAGACCGAGGGGGCAAATTATCTCGGGATGACGCTCCCGCTCGCGAGCTTCGTGGTTGAGGCTCGGCAGTTCAATCTGTTCGAGAAACTCACCGACCTCAAGAGCCTCGTGGGGAAGCCCGACCAGTACATGATGCCCTCTTTTTTGACCGGCGGCGACGACGCGGATCAGCAGACGAACCAGTTTATCCCTGATGGACTCGAGGTGCGCGTCAACGAGGGCTGTCGAAATGACTCCTGCTGGGGCGGGTTGCGAGAGGTCGCGACCGTGGAGCCCGAGCGCTACTATCGAATTGAGATTACGACGGATGTTGGCGCGGCGAGGACCCGCGTAGACGCGGTCTACGATATGCAATACGGACGGAGCAACAGCTCGGGCAAGGGCGCCTGGCTGTTCTTCCGAGAGGAATGAGATATGGCACAACAGTTTGTTGGAATTGATTTAGGTTCAAAGAGCGTCCGCTGCGTCGTATCCACGGCGGGTTTTCGCGGCGTTCAAGTCGTCGCGGCGCACGAGGCGGACGTTCCACAGACCGAGACGGCGTCTGAGCGAGACGCCCGGAGCATGGCCTCCCTCGAAGCGGCGATCACATTGCTCCGAACCCACAGCCTCGACCACCTCCCGGTTGGCATCGCCTTGTCTGGGAACCTGGCGAGCGCGCGGGTGCTCAAGTTTCCGTTCTCGGATGGCAAGCGAATCGCTCAGGTGCTCCCGTTTGAGTTTGAAGAGCTGCTGCCGAAGGGCTTGTCGGAGTACAAGTTCGATCACTCCAGCAGCGCCACGAGCGACGGGGGCGTCGCGGTGGCGGTGGCGGTACCCGAGGAGGTCACGGCGGCGGTGGTGGCGCGTTGCGGCGCAGAGGGGCTCGATCTTCGGCTGCTCACAACCACCCCGGCGGCGCTCGCTCAAACACAGATAGGACCGGTCACCCCCCACACCAGCGCGGAGGGAGAGGCGGTCGAGGGCGTCTTGTCTGCGGCCCTGATCGTGGACATCGGTTCGCGCTCCTCGGAGATCTCGGCGATCACCGACAAAGGCCTCGTCGCAATTCGCTCCGTGCGTCGAGGTGGGAAGCACCTGACCGCTGCCTTCGCTCGTGAGTATCGAGTGTCTAGCGACCGTGCAGAGCAGATGAAGCGAGACAGCGCGTTTTTGCCACACGGGGCGCTCCCGGAGCTCTCCGAGCAGCAGCGCAAGGTGGCGGTGCTCACGGAGACAACGCTGGACGTCATCTTTCGGGAGATCGAGTTGACGCGCCTTTGGCTCCGAAACGAGCTTGGGTGCGAGGTGACCG
>CALKDV010000407.1 GCA_938084085.1 uncultured Nannocystaceae bacterium | reverse complement strand
CACCCCAAGAGTCCGACGTGCAAGATCACCGCCCCGAGGGACGAACGAGTGAGTCGACACCACTGCTTTGGTTCGCGCGCTTCGCCAGGTCCCATCGCCAGATGCTACCACCGTCTTCCTAAGTCGTGAGCGGGGAGGTAGACTGGGTCCATGGAGATGGGACCGTTGACGGAGGACGAGCTTGTCGCAGCGGCCGAGGAACTCGGCCGTCGCTGCAGTGGCGGCGAAGTCATCTTGCTCGACGGCGCGATGGGGGCGGGGAAGACGACGTGGACGCGGGGCCTCGCGCGAGGTCTCGGTATCGCGGCCCTGGAAGAGGTACGGAGTCCCACCTTCACGGTGTGCATGGAGCACACGGGTCGCGTTGATCTGGTGCACGTCGATTTGTTTCGGCTGGGTGAGGAGGGACGCGCCGGGGTGTTGTCAGCGGCGTTCGAAGCCCTTGGGATCGATGACACTGTCGTGGGGCGCGCGGGGGCGGTGACCGTCGTCGAGTGGGCAGAATTATGGGCAGCGCCTCCATCCTCCGCGCTGCGCATCCGCTTGGAGCGGCCAAAAAACATCTCCGACAAGCGGGTGATCACGGTGCTCGGGCACGCGCAATGGAGCGCCGGATGGCCGTGACTCGTTGGAGGTAAAGGTTACAAGTGCTTGTAATTGCTTAGGTTATCTCGTTTTTCGCACTGCGAGGACCGACGCATCTGGGGATGTGTCTCTGGCGATAATGCGATAGAGGCCCCTAGCTATCGTTTTTGGGGCGAATTTTTCATCCGAGGAGGCCCTCGTGGGTTTATGCTTCGGGGGTCTCGGTGCCTCACCGAGGGGTTTAACGGCAACAGAACAAGAGAACAAAGGACAATCGAACGATGGCGAAAGCGAACAAATCCAAAGAAATCGTGGTGGTAGGCTCCAAGGTCAAGGACGTGATCCGAGACGCGGGCTTGCGAAGTGACGGCGGCCTTGTGGCGGCTGTGTCGGACAAGGTCCACCAAATGCTTGCAGAAGCGGTCACCCGCTGCAAAGAGAACGGTCGCAGCACGGTTCGACCCCACGACCTCTAGGTCGTCTTTGTCATGCAACTACAGGAGCCGTCCTTCGGGGCGGCTCTTTCCGATTTGATGCAGTGCTTTGTCACAACGCCCGCGGGGCACGAAGAGCTCGTCCACGAGGAGCTCACGGCGCTCGGAGTGGAGGACGTTTCTCGAACGCGCGGCGGTGTAAAGTTCGACGGCACGCTTGAGCAGGCGTACGAAGCGTGCCTTTGGATTCGCGCGGGGAGCCGCGTGCTGGTGCGCATCGCGAGCTTCAGCGCGGACACACCGGACAAGTTGTACGCGGGCGCCGGTGGCGTTTTGTGGTCGGAGCACTTTGGCGTCGAAGACAGCTTCGCGGTCTCGGTGACCGGCACCTACGGAGAGCTCAAAGATGAGCGGTTCTCAGGGCTAAAGATTAAGGACGCGATCGTGGACCAGTTCCGCGGACGGGTCGGTGCGCGCCCTAGCGTGGATGCGGAGGCGCCCATGTGCTCCATTCGTGCTCGTATTCACCGCGGGCACGTGGCGATCTATATCGACGTGAGCGGTCCACCGCTGCATCGACGGGGGTACCGAACCGCGGCAGGGCCAGCGCCGCTGCGCGAGACCGTCGCGAGCGCGGTGCTCATGCGCGCGCGTTGGCCAGCGCTTGCGAAGGAAGGGGCGACGCTGCTCGATCCCATGTGTGGCGCGGGCACGCTGCTGGTGGAAGGCGCGTGGATGGCGATGGACGTGGCGCCGGGGCTGCTCCGGGATTCCTGGGGGTGGGCTCACTGGCGCAAGCACGACGCCGCGGCCTGGACGCGAGTGGTGACTGCGGCGCGAGAGCGGGCCGCATCAGGTGTCGCTGCGTGCCGCTGCAGCTTTGAGGGCTTTGACGCAGATGAGGAGGTGCTGGACATCGCGAGGGAGAACCTTGAACGGGCGGGCTTGGCGACGCAGGTGCGATTGCAGCGGGCCTCCATCGAAAAGGTCGCGCCCGAGTCGAGCGGGGGTTTGCTGGTGGTCAATCCTCCCTACGGCGCGCGGCTCGGCGAAGAGGCAGAGGCCTTGGAGACGTTTGGCGCGCTCGGCGAGGCGTTGCGCGCCTCCTTCGTGGGATGGAAGGCGAGCGTATTGGCGGGGGACCGCGGGCTCGGTGTCCGGCTTGGGATACGAGCGGATCGTAAGAATGTCGTGCATAACGGGCCGATCAAGTGCGACCTTTTGCACTTTGAGATCACCCAAGAGCTCGTCGACGGTGCGAAGGCCAGGCGCGCCCAGTGGCGAGAGACAGTGGACGAGGCGCCGGTAGAGAATCGCATTCGTAAGAATCTCCGGAGGCTCAAGCCGTGGCTTGGGCGAGAGGCGCCCGACTGCTACCGGGTATATGACGCGGACATCCCCGAGTTCAACGCCGCCATCGATCGCTATCCCGACGCGGCCGTGGTGTTCGAGTACGAAGCCCCCGCGGAGGTGTCGCGGGCCAAGTCCAGCGCTCGTTTGGACGCCGTCGTTCGCGCGGCGGCGAAGATCTTTGACCTCCCGGAGGAGGAGGTCGTGGTTAAACGACGGAGACGGCAACGGGGGGACGCCCAGTACGAACGCATGGAGCGAGCCGGTCAGCGGATGCAAGTGATGGAGGGTAGCGCGAAGGTGCTCGTGAACCTCCGCGACTACCTCGACACCGGCCTGTTCTTGGACCACCGACCGATCCGGCGATGGTTCTATGAGAACGCCCGCGACAAACGATTCCTGAACCTGTTCTGCTACACCGGCGTCGC
>CALKDV010000406.1 GCA_938084085.1 uncultured Nannocystaceae bacterium | reverse complement strand
GAGATCGCCCTCGTCCGCCCGGGCCCCATTCAAGGCGACATGGTTCACCCCTACCTGCGGCGACGGCGGGGACAAGAGCCGGTGGAATATCCACATCCAGACGTGCGACGGGTCCTCTCCCGCACTCTTGGCGTCCCTATTTTTCAAGAGCAGGTAATGAAACTCGCGGTCGTCGCGGCCGGGTACACCCCTGGCGAGGCAGACCAGCTGCGGCGAGATATGGCGGCGTGGCGCTCTTCAGACCGTATCGAAGCCCATCGTGAGCGTCTCACGACGCGCATGATTCAACGGGGGATCTCCGCTGAGTTTGCCGAGCGGCTCTTCGCTCAGATCCGAGGGTTTGGCGAGTACGGGTTCCCCGAGAGTCACGCGGCCTCCTTCGCCCTCATCGCATATGCGACGGCCTATCTCCGCGCGCACCATCCCGCGAGCTTCGCGGCGGGGCTCCTCAACGCCCAGCCCATGGGGTTTTATGCGCCGTCCACCATCGTCGACGACATCAAGCGAAGAGGGGTCGACGTGCGTCCAGTGTGCGTCCAACAAAGCACGTGGGATTGCAGCCTTGAGCGGGACCACCACGGGGAGCCATGGAGCATCCGTGCCGGACTCCGACAGGTGCGAGGGCTCGGTTCACGGGAGCGCTCTCTTCTCGAACGCCCGGGGGCGAGGCCTGCGACACTTGAGGAGTTCATCGTGTCCACGACGCTCTCCAAACGCGCACTCCTCTCGCTCGCAGAGGCGGGCGCCCTTCAATGCTTCGGCGTGGGGAGACGGGACGCGAACTGGAAGATCAGGGGGATTCTCCGTCGCAGAGATGACACCCTCCCCCTCTCTCGCGCCGAGGATGACACCGCGTTCCGCCCGCTCTCTTTACCTGAGAGCATCGTTTGGGATTATCGCGCGAGCGCTCACAGCACCCGCGGTCACCCGATGGAGGTCGTCCGCCCCCAGCTCGATGCGCTCACCCTCCCTCGCGCCGAGCGACTCTCGGACATGCCCAACGGGCGGCGTGTTCGCTACGTCGGTATGGTCATCTGTCGCCAGCGCCCTTCGAGCGCGAACGGTGTCACCTTTTATACCCTCGAAGACGAGACCGGATTCGTGAACGTGGTGGTGTGGCGGCAGGTGTACCAGCGACATCGAGTGCTCGCACGCACCAGCCGTGTCCTCGGTGTCACCGGGAAGATTCAGGCCGCGGAGGGAGTGGTGAACCTCATCGCAGAGGAGCTGTGGACGCCAACCTTACGCGCTCCAATGGAGGCCCCAAAAAGTCGAGGCTTCCAATGAGTCGCGCGCCCTACCCTGCGGTCTCCGGGACCTCATCGCGCTGCCGCATCAGCCCTTCTTGAACACACGAGGCGACCAGGACACCGTCGCGATCAAACAGCTGCCCTCGGACGAGCCCACGGGCGCCGCTTGAGGAAGGGCTGTCGATCGCGTAGAGCAGCCACTCGTCGAATCGAAACGGACGGTGGACGTACATCGAGTGATCGAGACTCGCGAGCTGGAGCCCTCGGGTCATCCAAGACAGCCCATGCGGATGAAGCGCCGTCGTCAGAAAGTGAAAGTCGCTCGCGTAGGCGAGCAAGTAGCGGTGCAACGCCATGTCATCTCCAAGCCGATCCACAGCCCGCAGCCACACGTACTTGAGCGGCTCACGCACGTCCGGCTGCATCGGGTTCACCGGCCGCACTGGTCGAATCTCGATGGGCCGTTCGCCCGTGGCCCGCTCCCGAAGCCGCCTCGGGATGATCTCAGCGAACCGAAGCGCGAGCTCGCGTTCCGAGAGCAACCCGTCGGGGCCTGGCACCTCGGGCGCGGACGCCTGGTGGGACGCTCCCTCCTCCTCGATCTGGAAGGAAGCGGCCAAGTTGAAGATGGCCCGCGCTCCTTGCCGCGCCACCACACGCCGCGTCGTGAAACTCCTCCCGTCGCGGATCCGATCGACCTCGTACTCGATGGCTTCATCGACCCGACCCGGTCGCAAAAAATACCCATGCAGCGAGTGCGCGGCCCGTTCGTGCGGCACGGTCTGCTGGGCAGCCGAGAGGGCTTGGCCGAGCACCTGACCGCCGAACACCGTCCCCCACCCAAGGTCTTGGCTCTGCCCTCGAAACGTATCCTCCGAGAGGCGTTCAAGGGCCAGCAGATCGATCAACTCTTGGAGGACGGCGCGCATGATGGGGATCGCGGGACGCGAACGCGCAGAGCATAGTCGAAACCACTTGAACGCGCCCGCATCCAGGGGGACGACACCCGCCCTGCTTCGCAGCACGCCGCGGTGCGCGCGTATTCCGCGAGATTCCGACGTCGCCATCGATCTTCCCGCCTCACCAACAGCCCCAAACCGGGCGCTGCTCCCTTCATACCTGCCGAACATTTCGCCCTTGCCAAGCCGTGTGCAATGAACGAAAAGGCGGTCCACCTTTGTCCCCCGCCCTCGGCACGATGGCCCAGTCTCCCCCAAAGTCAGCCCCCGGACACCGCCTCTTTCTAGTCCGGCATGGCCACTACGATCGGGTGGAGGGGATGACCGACGAAGAGTATGGACTGAGTCTACTCGGCCGACGACAAGCCGCTCGCCTCGGGCGACGGCTCGCGCGCACCATGGAGCCGTACGAGGGCACCCTCCAGGGCATCTTCAGCAGCCCCTGGCCGCGCGCGTTGCAGACCGCAGAGATCTCCGCCCATGGGCTTGGCATCACGCGCGTGAAGGTGAAACCGTATCTCCACGAGTGTATCCCGCTGATCTCTGGGGCCGACGAGCAGACCTCCATGATGGGGCTCCCCCCGAGCACCGAGGGAGATCGAGAGATCACCACCGCCAGGCTCGAACGCGTCACCGCGCGATTTTTCCGTCCGGCGCGCCGCGAGAGTACATCGATGATTTTCGCGCACGGAAATTTGATCAGATATCTCGTCGCGCTGGCCTGTGGCTTGCCCCTTGAGCACTGGGCCCGTATGCAAATATGTCACGCCTCATTGACTGAGCTACGCGTATTCCCTGGGCCCGTCTTCACGCTCAACCGCTACAACGACACGGGTCACCTGCCGCCTGAGATCACCACGGCGTAGGGGCACGCCTCGTGCCCTGCCGTGCCGTGCCATGCCCTGCCCTGCCCTGCCCTGCGAATCATCCCCGCCTTGAGATTGTGTCCCCACGAGTTCGGGCATGGGCTACAAGTCGAGTCCCCCGACGTTCGACCCCATGTCGACCTCTCCACTTCGACGCCATGACCGCCTCTAACGCCTCGCACCCCAGCCTTCCCCCCATGCGGCCCCACACCCTCCAGGCGCCTACAGAGGCGCGGGTCGATGAGTATTACTGGATGCGAGAGCGGGATGCGCCGGAGGTGCGCGCGTATCTCACGGCGGAGAATGAGCGCGCAAACCTCCATATGCAGCGACACGAAGGCGACACCCGCGCTCTCTACGACGAGATGGTCGCGCGCATCCAAGAGACCGACAAGACCGTGGAGACACGGGATGGCGACCACGTCTACTACTCGCGCACGGTGAAGGGCATGCAGTACGGTATCCAATGTCGGCGACGGGCCGACGACCCCCACGCCGTCGAGGAGGTGATCCTCGACCCCAACGAGTGGGCGGAGTCCCTCTCCTACGTCGACGTTGGCGAGTTCGAAGTGAGCCCGGACGGTCGATGGCTGGCCTACACCATCGACGACACTGGATTTCGCGAATACACCTTGAAGCTCAAGTGTCTCGATACTGGGGCCACCTCCGACTGGAGCATCGAGCGAATCACCTCCGTGGCGTGGTCGGCGGACAACCTCACCCTGCTCGCCACCCGCGAAGACGAAGACACCAAGCGCTCCTACCAACTGCTTGAGATCGAACGGGATGGGGGTCGCTACGGCGTCCGCCTTGAGGAGCAAGACGGCCGGTTCGCGGTCGCGGTGGGGCGCACCAAGGACGGCCAGTTCTTCGTGGTTCAAACAGACAGTCACACCACGAGCGAGGTGCATCTGATCCCCACCGACGCGCCCTCGGCGGCCCCACAGCTCGTGCTCCCCCGCGCTCAAGGGATCGAGTATGACGTGGAGCACCGACGCGGCTCCATCTTCGTCCGTATCAATGACACTGGCCCCAACTTTCGCCTCGTACAAACCCCCATGCCCGTCGGCCCGCGCGACGAATGGGAGGAGCTTGTGGAGCACCGACCACACACCATGCTGAGCGGCGTAGATGTATTTGCGCAGGCCATTGTCGTCCACGAGCGGCGCGGCGGCCTCGGCATG
>CALKDV010000405.1 GCA_938084085.1 uncultured Nannocystaceae bacterium | reverse complement strand
TTGCGCGACTCCCGGCGGCGCAGAGGACGGTCTTTGCGGTGCGCTTCCGTGGTGCGCTTCGCGGAGACCGCTGGGTCCTACGTCGAGAGTCGGCGTTCCCCGCTGGTCGGAAAATGCGCCACGGGGATTTCCGGCCGACCTGTTAAACGCCAACCACGCTCTCGCCCGAGAACCCGACCCAGAGAGCAATACGAGAGCACTTCTCGCCCGCCGATCCCGCATCAAGTGATCTCTGCCCAGAGCACCGCTCGCTCACCCACGCACACCACCATCCCCCAGAACCCTTGTAGTAACGGGCCTTACGTGCAATCCGCCGACACCAGCCGGCAGGGGCTTTGCTGTTAAACAAAACGCCCCCACCGGTTGGTGGGGGCGTTGAAATGGCTCCGGCAACAGGACTCGAACCTGTGACAAGTCGGTTAACAGCCGACTGCTCTACCAACTGAGCTATGCCGGAAGGAGTGCAGGCGGGTGTAGCGGATTCGCTGGGCCTGCGTCAAGCAATTCGAGGTTGGGCTCTTCTCCGCTTGTGGGGTGCAGCCGGTTGGCGCGCAAGGGGAAACTTCGCGCGTAGCCCCCGGAGTGGGGTCTGCGGGGCGCGAACCCCGAATCCGCGGAAAATCGGCCAACTGAACGGATCAGCGGGCGGCTGTGCAGGAGACCGATGGGCGGAGCCCTACGAGCCGACGAACGGGGCAGCCCGTCGGGTGGCGCTCGCCGCCGGGTCGAGAAGCTCGAGCAAGCTGGTGGGGAGGTCCGCCGCGGACAGGTCCTCCGCGGTGAGGTCGCAAAGGCGGAGCCCCTCGGCGCGCTGCCTGGCGACCAGCGCGCCGACAGCCCCGTACGCGTCACGGAAGGACATGCCACCGAGGACCAGCGCTTCCGTGAGGTCGGTGGCGACCGCGTCGCCTTGGCGCAGCGCGTCCATGCATTTTTCGGGGACGAGATCGATATTACGCAGCCCGAGTGCGATCATCTTCAGGCAGTCTACGGTGCCGTCCACGGAGGAAAACAGCACCTGCTTGTCTTGTTGGAAGTCGCGGTGGTAGCCCGAACCCAACCCTTGAAAGGTCTGCATCAGCGCCACGAGCTCCCCTTGTCGCAGCGCCGACTGGGCGCGCACGAGCTCGAACAGATCGGGATTGCGCTTGTGCGGCATCATGGACGAGCCGCACGCGACGGCCCCGCCGAGCGTCACCAAGCCGTCGGAAGCGAGCTCCACCACGTCGACACAAAACCGGTTGAGGTGCAGACCGATGCGGGCGCACGTGAAGGCCAAGGTGAGGGCGTGGTCGCGCTGGCCGATGGCGTCGATGGGGTTCTTGGGCGGCCCGTCGAAGCCCAGCGCCTGGGCGGTCACGTCTCTTCGTAACGGGAGTGTAGAGCCACCGATGGCGCCTGCTCCGAGCGGTGACTCGGCGAGTTCGGCGGTCACGGTCGACAGCAGCGATGTGTCGCGGGAGAGGGGACTCAAGAGCGCCGCGTCGATCCATAAGCGTCCGAGTACCGGGATGGCCACTTGCCGGTGGGTGTAGGCGGGCATCGCGGCCTCGCCGTAGCGACCGATGAAATCGTGACACGCCTCGTGAACGGCGTCGATGCCGGCGGCGACCCGGGCCGTCGCGCTGCGGGACCAGAGCTTCAGGTCGGTCGCGACCTGGTCATTGCGGCTGCGCCCGGAGTGAAGCTTTTTGGAGAGCGCCCCCACCTCCTTGGCCAACAGCGCCTCGACCGACATATGCACGTCTTCTTCGAGGGGCAACTCCACCGCGCCGGCCTTGACGTCCTCGCGAACTTTTTCGAGCCCCGCGGTGAGCGTCGCGCCCTCCTCGGCCGTGAGCAGATTCGCGGCGACCAGCCCTTGGACATGGGCGATGCTCCCGGCGACGTCCACGTCGAGGAGGCGCTGGTCCACGGGAAGCGAGGTCTGCCAGCGTAAAAAGTCAGGGTCGAGTTCTCCGCCGGTGGCGGCTGTGCGTGCGATGCTCATGGGGTGTTCCTTGGGGGCACGCCGTCGTACGGCGCGGTTCGAAGAAGGGGGCTTGGTGGGAGACGATGGCGGATGCGCGGGGTCGGTCTGGACCTAGTCGGGCATCTCGGACAGCTCGCGCAGCCGAGCCGCGAGGCGGGGCAGCAGCGCGATTCTGGCGGGAACCACGAGCACGGTGTCGTCGCCGGCGAGGGTGCCCAGAATATCGGGGTCTCGCAGGTTGTCGAGCTCGATGCCGACGGCGGGGGCTCGCCCCACGCGCGTGCGCACCACCAACAACTGCTCGTTGGTCTCGACCGACAAGATCATCTGGGAGGGGAACGCGGCCTGGCTCCCCGACTCGAGCGTGTAGACAAGCTCCCCCTGGGCGTCGAGGCGCCGCTCCGCGCCGAGCAGCTTTAGATCGCGAGAGATGGTGCTCTGCGTGGTGTGGTGGCCTTGGTCCCGCAACAATTCGAGCAGCTCGGCTTGGGATCCGCCGCGCCCCATCAAGAGCAGCTTTCGCAGGCTCTTTCGACGTTCTTTGGCCGACACTCGGCGAGTGTGGCGCACTTCTCACGGCGCGTCCAGGCCAGCGGCTCAGCCGAAGATTTTTCGCGCCAGCAGAGTCTGAACGGTCCAGAGCCGGTTCTCGGCCTGGTGCAAGATGATGCTCTGGGCTCCACGCAAGACGTCGGCCGTCATCTCTTCGCCGGGGACGGCGGGGAGGCAATGCATGAACACCGCGTCGGGCTTGCCGAGGGCCATGCGAGCGGCGTCTACTTGGAAGGGACCGAAAATCTCGCGCACCGCGTCGCGATCCATGGCGCCCTCTTGGCCCATGGAGACCCAGGTGTCCGTGGAGATCATGTCGGCGTCTGTGGCCGCAGCGTTGGCGTCGTGGTCGACACGCACACCGTCGGCGCCCGCCGGGTGCAGCGCGCGGGCGGCCTCCACAAGCGCAGCGTCGGGCTCGCGCCCCTCGGGGCAGGCGGCGTGAATAATGACGCCGAGGCTCGCCGCCACCAACATCATGGAGTGGATAATGTTGTTCCCGTCGCCGAGGTAGGCCCACTTGCGCGGTGTTCCAAAGTACTCCGCGGCTGAGCCGCTGTGCGGGAGGCCACGCTTCTTGGCGTGCTCGAACACCGTGTACGCGTCGCACAGGGACTGAAGGGGATGAAGCTTGTCGGAGAGGAGATTGACGACGGGTTTGCTTCCAAACTTGGCGAGGGCCTCCAGATCTTCGTGCCCGTGCACACGAGCGCCGATCCCATCGACCATGCTCGTGAGCACCGCCGCCCACTCCTCCATATCCTCGCCCTTGCCGAGCTTGGTGTTGTGCGCGCCGATCTCGAGGATCTCGCCGCCGAGGCGGCGGGTGGCCACCGTGAAGCTGGTGCGGGTACGCAGGCTCGGCTTGCTCATGACCATCGCCAAGGTTTTTCCGGCGAGGGGCGCGCCGAGATCGAAGCCCTCGTGCTTGAGGCGCCAGGTGGTGTCGAGGAGGTCGAGCTGGTCCGCTCGGTTGAGGTCGCGATCGTCGAGGAAGTGCATCGTCATGGGCTCCAAGGTGGAGGAGAATTCGCGCCACCTTACCCGACCTTGCCCGCAAATGGAGGGGGGTAGCGCCGCGTGATCAAGGTGCCGACCCCGGCGTCGGTGAACAGCTCCGCCACCAGCGCGTGAGGCAGCCGCCCGTCGATGAGGTGCAGATTGGACAGCTTTTGCGTGGTCGCATGCCCCGCCAGCGCCAAAAAGTCACCGTCTCGGGCGTCGAAGCGGTGGGCCTTGAGCCCTACCGCTGCCTGCTCCAAAGAGAGCAGGCTCACGAGGCCAGCGCCGTCGATCAGCCCCTGATCGTCGGCGAGCACGAGCAGCTTCTCGATCCCGAGTTTGGTGCAGCGGGCGACCAGCTCGCCAGGGTCTGGGGCCATGGGCACCACCGCCAGGCCGCCGCGGTCCAGCCACGCCGCGATGGGGGGCAAGACGGGGTCGAAGACGCGAGCCCGCGCGGCGGTGTCATTGAGGGCGGCGTAGACCGCGGTCGCGTCGGCGGCATGCGGGACCACCACCAGCGGGCGCAGGCCCGCATCGCAGACGAGCTCAAGGTCGCGCACCACCGCGTCGAACAACGTGGGCGCGTGAAGCACCGCGCCCTTCAGCGAGACCGCGACCCGCATGCCCGCGAATCGTCGGACGTAGGCGAGCCCGTCCACGAGCAGCTCGTGCTTGAGTTTGGGGGTGTAGGCGCCCAAGC
>CALKDV010000404.1 GCA_938084085.1 uncultured Nannocystaceae bacterium | reverse complement strand
CGGTGGAGCAGCTCATCGGCGATTCATCGCTTGCGGCGGAGCTGGTGGGGGGGACCCACGTGACGATCTATCTTCACCCGCGGGACTATCATCGAGTGCACGCGCCTGTGAGCGGACGTGTCGAGCGCGTGGTGGCAATTCCCGGGCGCTTGCTGCCCGTCAATGACGCAGCTTTGGACAGAAACCCCGAACTTTTTACGGTGAACGAGCGTCTCGTCCATGTCCAGCGCACGGATTCTGGACCGGTGGTGACGGTCATGGTGGCCGCCTTCGGAGTGGGTCATATGACGTGCAGCTATTTGGGGACACGCATTCATCCCAGAGAAGTGGAGACCTTCGAGTGTGAGCCGCCGGTGGAGATAGATCGGGGAGAAGAACTCGGGATGTTCCACTTGGGGAGCACAGTTGTCGTGCTCACTGGAGCTGGACACTCACCCGCGCCCAGCCTTACGCATGGCCCGACACGGCTAGGCACTGGGATGCTCGTCCGAGGAGGCGTCGTATGACGTGGGAGGTTACCCGGGCCGAGTGGCTTCAGGCGGCACAGCAGCAATCCCTTCGGAGGGAGGGGCGGCTCGCGGAGGCGTTGGATGGACTCGATGGCTTCATCCTCCAGCGTCTGGGGGCTGGGACGGCACCAGACGCCCCTGCGGCTGCGGACTCGGCCGCAACGGAACCTCAGCCTCCAGCAGCTGCAGCGGAGCCGTCGCCTGCAGCGGAGCCTTCGCCTGCAGCGGCACAAGCGCCAGAGACAGAAGCGCCAGAACCCGCGGCAGCGCGAGCGCGGATGGTGACTCCTCGAGCGGAAGAGGTGACAGAGGCGGCGATCCGCGTGGCGTCAGCGACAGGCTCACAGGGCTCGGGAGTCCCAGGGTCGACGCCCCTGGACCCGGCAGCGGCAGACTCGGACTCGTCTCAAACTCAGCCGGAGACGCTTGGGGTGCCGGTGGCATCGGAAGCTCCGGTCCCCGACGCGCCGACTGATGTCGAGCCTGGACTGGGGAGCCGCGGCCGAGGACAGACAATGCAAATGGGCCCGAGCGCGGTGCCTCCACCTCTCGTGACCACCCCCGCCGGAGCGCAGAGGGTGGGGGACCTAGATGCCAGTGAGGACGCGCTGGAGATTGAGTTGACCCCGACACGGAAGGGCCCCGCGCGTGACGGAAACATCGTGACCACCTCGAGCGCGTCACAAACGGAGGCGGCAGCCCGCGCGCCGACCGGCCCGAAGGCAGCACCAGATGCTCCGGGCGCCCCCGTCGATGTCGTTCCCCCCTTGAGCGTGGGCTTGGATGTGTATGACGAGCCCGAGGAGGTCGAGGAGGTCGAGGAGGTCGAGGAGGTCGAAGAGGTCGAAGAGGTCGAGGAGGTCGAAGATCTTGAGGAGCTGAAGCCGGTGGCCGCGCCTCCTCGCGCGGAGCGCAAAACTCCGCCCGCTGCTCGACCGGAGAAATCTAAGGTAAAGACGAAAGCGAAAGCGAAACGGGCTCGCCGTGACTGGGTCACCAAGGGATGGCCAGACAAGGTCTTCAACGAGGACTACCTCGCGCTCATTCCAACAACCATGGACCAATCGGCAGCCGCAGACGTAGAGTTTGTGCTGGAGCGAGCCGGAAACCTCGACTCGCCGCGCGTCCTGGACGTGGGCGCGGGAGGCGGCCATCATTGCTTTGCATTTGCGGACGCAGGATGTGACGCGCTCGGGATTGACGCCTCGCTGGACATCCTGCTTAAGGCCGGTGAGTCCAACGAGTCGCGGGAGCGCAAGGCGGAGTTTCTGCAAGGTGACATGCGCGAACTCCCCGACGTGGGAGACTTTGACGTGGTTACGTGTCTTGGGGGGACGTTCGGGATGTTCGACGACGAGACGAACCAACATACGCTTGAGCAGATGGCGTCGAAACTCAAAGTGGACGGGAAGCTCGTCCTCCAACTGACCAACCGTGACTATCTCGCACCTCGTATGCCTTGCCGCTCCTGGTGGACCGGAGAGCGATGCATGGTGCTCGACGAGGCCTCGTTCGACGGAAAATCGTCGCGCCTTGAGGTCAAGCGCACGATGGTGTTTGAGGACGGACGTCAGTTTGAGCATCAGTTCTCGCTGCGCCTGTATGCGCTTCACGAGGTCGGGCGTATGTTCGCCAGCGTGGGGATGCGCATCGTCGATATCTCGGGCGCGCGACAGACTCCCGGGCTGTACTACGGGGCAGCTTCCCCCGATCTGTGGGTCGTCGCCGTGCGGAGTAAATGAAGCCTTCGCCTCGCGCGTCGAGAGAAACCGCCGCGAGAAGGATCCGTGCGGCATGTCCGCTCTGAATCAAAAGTCGTTGGTCTGACATTAATTGCAGAGGTGGCGACAGCACTCGCCTGACCAGGTCTGCAAAAGGCGCGGTCAACGCCGCGTTGGGGCGCGGGGGCGGGGCTGGAGCAATTATCGCCGGCGGCTTCAAAGGCATGATGAGGGGCATTCTAGGACGGCTTAGCACTCCTGGAATGTTGCCATGAAACACTTTGGTGGCTCGAACGTAGAGCAGTAACGGGGGCGTGAGGAGTTGGTGTCGCGCTTGCAACAAGTCCCTGGCATGGGCGCGACACTTGCCAACGGCAAACGCGAACTTAGCTTGAACAGGGAATAACCATCCGGTTCGGATGGTTGATGAAGTCCAGCGCTCACCTTCGAGGCCACATCATGACAGGTACGAAAACAACAAGAGGGACCCCGCCTAGCATCTCCCGAAGCTCCCGAAAGAGCGCCTGGACCGCGTCCGGCCGAAAGTCGGGCGAAGATAATTTCCTTGCGACCTATTTCAAGGAGATGTCCATCGTAGATGTGATGACGGCAGAAGAGGAGCACGCAGCGGCGGTCCGGATTCATGAACTCAGGGTCATGCTGTGGGACGCGATCCTCTCCTATCCGCCCTATATTGTAGGCGTCTGTGAGTTGGTTCGCGAGAAATTCCAAGATGAGGAAGAGGTGCCCCACGAGCTCTTGGCGGAGGTGAGAATTCGAAGCAGAGCCTATCGCGATCGTGAAACCCGCGCCCATCGAGACGCGTATGCGGCGGCCTCCAGAGCGCTCGGCGCGGTGATGGCGACGGTGGACGTCGACAGCTTGGTCACCGATGTCGTGATCGAGGACCTCCATATTTTGGCAACGGGCAGCCGGGAAGGGGTGCGCCTCGCGGTTCACCCGGCGCGGCGCGGGAGTCGTCCGTTCGCGGAGTACGTCGCGGGCGTACGTCGGGCATCAGGGCTGCTGCGGCGCGAGAAGAACCTTTTCGTGCGTGCAAATCTCCGCCTCGTGGTCTCGATCGCCCGGCGTTTTAATCACGGAAAACTCCCGCTTCAAGATCTGATCCAGGAAGGGAATATTGGCCTCATGAAGGCGGTGGATCGATTCGATCACACCCGGGGATTCCGGTTTTCGACCTACGGGAGCTGGTGGATTCGCCACGCGATTTCGAGGGCTATCGCCGACAAGGGACGCGCAGTCCGACTGCCGGTGCATATGCTCGACGCGTACCAAAAGGTTGCCAAGGCGCGGCGCGAGTTTGAGCGCCAACACGGTCGGCGCCCTGAGCAGGCGGAACTCACGGAGGCGACGGGCATTCCCATGGCCAAGCTCGAGCGCATGGACGGCTACGCGCTAGAAAACCCGGTATCCTTGGATCGGCCGGTGTCAGGGGAAGACGACCGGAAGATGGTGGACCTCCTCGAGGACACGGATTCACAGCAAATCGGAGAGGCGCTCGAGCTCGAGTCGTTTCATCGGCAGGTCCAGCAAATCGTCGGTGAGCTACGCCCAATCGAAGCAGAGATCCTGATGAAGCGCTTCGGTCTCCACGGATCCTCGGAGCTGACCCTCAAAGAAATCGGCGGCCATTATTCGCTGTCCCGTGAGCGTATTCGCCAACTCCAAGAGCAGGCACTTGGCAAGATTCGCCGAGAGCTCAAACGACGGGACGCGATCTAGAGGCGGCGTGGCACGCTAGGCGGGATCGATCCTGAACAGGTGCTGGCCTAGTAAAATGAGGCTCCCGAAGGGGAGGTGTTCTCCCTCCCGTGCCCTAAAGAAGGTGCCGTTGGAGCTGTCGAGATCCTCAAGGTACACCCCGGTGTCGTCTCCGATGATTCGGCAGTGGGCGCCTGAGACATAGCCGTCGGTGGGGAAGAGGATCTCCCCTTGTTCCCGGCCCATGCTGATTCCGGTGTCGAAAATAGGCCACGCACGCACCCCAAGGTTGGGCTCGACCAAGAGGGTGACACGTCCCCAGAACCCCGCGTTCGGGCTCCCCATGATCTCCGAACCATCCGCCATGGATTGGGGCTCAGGGAGGTCGTTGTAGACCATCAGCTCTTGCCCAATGCGAAAATGGTCACCGTCCGCTAACTCACGGCTCCCGTAGAGCCGCACAAAAACGCCATTCACGGCGCTGTCGCGGGTTAGAATCAGGCCTTCCTCGTTCGCGTGGAATTCAAGGTGGTCAGGGTCGAGGTAGGGATCGGACGCAAAGATGCCGCCCAGCGAGCGACCGATTCCAGTGCCGCCACTGACGACATCGAGCACCTCATGCTCAGTGCCATCTTCGCTGAGCTGTACGAGCTTCCCAGCGTAGGCCACAGGAGCAGGCGCAGGGGCTGGCGGCGCGCTGTCCATGAACATCGTCTTGGCGCCGCCGGGGCTAGGGGCGGCCGCGGGGGGCGCCGCCATCGGCGGATTGGCGGCGACGGGAGAGGCAGCCATCGGAGGCGGCGGCAAAATTGGAGCACCTGCCGCAGTGGGCGGGGATTCCTCGTTCAGCGAGGAGCCGCAGCGACCGCAAAACGCGAATCCAGCCGGGTTCTCCGTCGCGCACGCTTCACACACCACCGGCAGGTTGTCCGAAGCAGTGGCGCCGGTCCCTGCGCCAAAACTCGGGCCTCCAGGGGGGCTCGACGGTATCTGCGGCGTCGCAGGCGCGGGCATCGTGGGGATCGGAATAGGAGGGAGCGCGCCAGCGCCAACCCCAGGGGTCGGAGACCCGACCGCGGGCCTCCAGGCAGGAGGAGCGGACGCGGCGGGCACGGACGCGGCGGGCACGGGAGCGACGGGAGCGGCGGGAGCAGCGGGAGCGGCAGGAATGACGGGTGCCGCGGGCGCAGGCGGAGCGACGGGCGAGGGTGCCGCCGCACTAATCTTTGCGCCACATCCGAGGCAAAATTTGTAGTGGTCCTGGTTCTGTTTTCCGCAAGATGGGCAGTTCGTCACAATGAACCTCGGCGTTGGTTAGGATATTTCGACCCGAAAGAGTTGCTGGCCGATAAAGATGTAGTCCCCGTTGTGTAGCTCTTGGGCGCCGCGGGCTCGATAAAATGTGCCATTGCGTGAGCCGAGGTCTTCGAGGATGACCCCAGAACCGCCGTTGACGCGGAGCTGCGCGTGCCGTCCAGAGATGAAGTTGTCATCGGGGAAATCGAGGATGTTGCCCTCCCGACCGATCGACAGCAGCGTATCTTCGGCGCAAGCCATGACGCCCTCGCTGCCGCCTGCGAGGAGCTGTGTGACCCGGAATTTCGAACTCACCCGCGGACTGCCGTAAAAATAAGTGCCTGTTGGGGTGGGTGTTTGAGCTGGCACCTCGCGCA
>CALKDV010000403.1 GCA_938084085.1 uncultured Nannocystaceae bacterium | reverse complement strand
ACGCCGCGAAGTATCGGGCCCGCGGCAGGCTACGTCTAGCCCCAAGCCACGGTCGCGATGTGCGCCCCACATCGCCGCACTGTCGAAACAGCGCGGATCGCGTCGCGGCCTCGACGGGCGGGAATGACAGCTTTGGTGTCGAGGTTCGCTATACTGCTGGAGCCGGAAAGGACACACGACCCCCATGCTTGGACTCATCGCCGGAATCATCGCGGGCACCGCCACCTACGGGTACGCCAAAAAGCGAAAAACAGACACAGGGACCGCGGCCGTCGCCGGCGGAGTTACAGGCATCGGGACCGCAGGGGTCGTCGCGCTCGCGGCTCCATTTTGGCCGCTCCTCCTCGTGGGTGGAGGAATCGCTTACTGGGTGCACAACTCGAAGTCGAAGCAAAAAGCGCTGCCGCCAGGGAGCTAGACGCGCCCGTCCGCGGGCTACAGGCCCGTGGTCAAATAGCGAGCGTAAAAATATACGACGGGCGCGACGAACAAGAGCCCGTCGACGCGATCGAGCATGCCGCCGTGACCAGGGAGCAGGCGTCCGGAGTCTTTGACACCGAAGGTCCGCTTCACCAAGGACTCCACGAGATCTCCGAGTTGTCCGCTCGCGCTTCCCAGGGCGCCTAGCAAGAGGCCCTCGTAAAGTGGAATCGCCGGCAACATCCATGACGCTCCTACACCGCCCGCCGCGATCATCCCACCTCCAATTCCTCCAAGGGCACCCGCGACGGTCTTGTTGGGGCTCACGGCCGCATAGAGCGGACGCCTCCCGAACGCGCGACCCGTGAAGTACGCGAGCGTATCCGATCCAAAGGCGATCAGCAGGGCGAGCAACAACCAGCGCGGGCCATCCGCGGGAAACTCCGATTTGAGCAGCGGCCACACCACCGCCAACACGGGCACGTAGACCATTGCCCCCCACGCGATGGCGAGCCGGCGGCCCGCCGTTTCGATCTCCCGCGGGCGCAAGAGCACGGCCAACGCGATCGTCACCGCGAAGGCGGCCATCAACGGCGGCATCATCACCGGCAGCCCCAAAAGCACCGCGCCGATGACCAGCGCCCCGGCGAACAACGCACTCACGGCTCGAAGGCCATGAAGCGGCGCCTCAGGGGTCGCGGGCAGTGACATCTTCAAAAACTCATCTTGGGCCGCCATGGTCGCGAAGACGCAGATGGCGAGAATGCTCCATACGGTGGGGTCTACGAACAACGCCGCCAGCAGCAGCGGGATGAGGACGACGGCGGTCAACGCTCGCACGGCGAGATTGCTCATGAGCGCGCGACGCCCTGCTCCCCAGACTCCAGCTCCGAGTCTTGCAGGCTCCCCGGATCTCCATGTTCTGCGCCGTCCACCCCGGAGTGCTCAGACGACACCATCTGGGTGGAGGTCTTCCCAAAACGGCGCTCTCGGCCCGCGTAGTCCACGATGGCCTCGATCAGGTCCTCTCGCCCAAAATCGGGCCACATCTTCTCCGTAAAGTAGAGCTCTGCGTACGCGATCTCCCACAAAAAGAAGTTGGACACGCGCCGCTCACCTGAGGTCCGAATCAAAAGATCCATCGGGGGTAAGTTGGCCGACGGGAGGCAGCCCCCGAACCGATCTTCGTCGATGTCTTCGAGGCGCAGCCTCCCCGCGCTCACCTCACGACAGATCTCCTTGGTCGCTTCGAGAATCGTCTCCCGACCGCCGTAACTCAGCGCGAGGCACAGGTTCATCCCGCGATTGCCTGAAGACGCGGAGACGAGCTCCGTGAGCGGCAGGCGGACAAAGAGCGGGAGCCGATCCACGTCGCCCACGGTCGTGAGCCGGATGCCATTGTCCAGGATCTCCCGCCGCTCCTCGAACAGATATCGCCGCAACAGCTGCATGAGGTGGAAGACCTCCGAGGGCGGCCGATCCCAATTTTGTGCGGAGAAGGCGAACAAGGTCAGCGCCTCGATGCCCATCCGACGAGAAGCGCGCACCACTCGCCGCACGGCGTCCGCGCCTCGGCTATGCCCCACGGTGCGCTCCTCACCCCTCGTGGAAGCCCAGCGACCATTGCCATCCATGATCACGCCGACGTGTCGGGGCATTCGCTCGGCCGGAATGTCGGCCAGGACTTGTTCAACTGCATCCGTACTCACGGGAGATTTGCCTGATACCACGCCCTAGACGCGGCCGTCCAACCGGAGAAAGCGAGGCCAAAGAGCCCATCGCCGGGCCTTTGTGGCCCTCCATCTACGAGCAGTCGTCCATCGTAGTTCCAAGAGTCCGCGGATCCGCCGGCCCCGGCCCTCCGGCGACCTGGCCCCTCGCCATCCCTCCCACCCATGCGCCCCACCGCCCGGCCACGCATGACCTATCGACCACTCGCGCGCCGATCCCGCGCCGATCCCGCGAATCCGCAACGCCCACGGCTTGAGGATTGGCGTCCTAGACCCACACTCTTGAGCGGGAGTCACCGGACGCTCGGGCCGTCTTCTTCGAAGATGATGAATCTGATGGATGCGCTCCTCGCCAGATCACATATTCTGACTCTGGGAATCGACTCGCCCGCCCCGGCGTTTGTTCTTGGGCACCACGCGACCCTCCCCACCTCATCCACGATCGCCGCCTCGACCGACGAGGACCGACACGAACACGAACAGGTTCAGGAAACGACACCATGGGACTTTTTTCCAGACTAGGGACGCTCATTCGTTCCAATATGAACGAGTTGATCAACCGGGCCGAAGACCCGGAGAAGATGCTCAACCAGGTCCTCGTGGACATGAAGACGCAGCTCGTCGAAGCGCGCAAGCAAGTCGCCATCGCCATCGCGGATGAAAAACGCATCAAGCGACAGTTCGATCAAGAGACGACCAAAGCCGCCGACTGGGAAAAAAAGGCCATGCTCGCGGTGAAGACCGGCGACGACGATCTCGCCCGCGCAGCCCTCAAGCGAAAGTCGGATCACGAAGCGATCGCCGAGCAACTCAGCCAACAGTGGGAACTCCAAAAGACCTCCGTCGAACAACTCAAAGAGGCGCTTCGCGGGCTCGAACTGAAAATTGAGGAGGCCAAGCGAAAGAGGAACCTGCTGGTGTCCCGCCAAAAACGTGCGGAGGCCCAGCAGACGATCAACGACACCCTGGCGAATATCCACGGCACCAGCGCCTTCGATACCTTCGAGCGCATGACCGACCGCGTGACGCAACTCGAGGCGGAAGCGGAGGCGACCGCGGAGCTCTCGGAGGCCCTGCCTGAGGCCTCCCTTGACGCTCAATTCAAGGCGCTGGAGGCGAGCTCGATGGATGACCAGCTCGACGCACTCAAGCAAAAAATGGCCCTCGGTGCCGGCGGCGCGGCGGCCCCCAAAGCCCTCGAACAAGAAGACCCGCCCGCGTCGGCGACCGGCGGCGACAGCGAGGTCACAGGAGGTGACGCGACCGGCAACAGCGGTCAATCCAGCGAGCCCTCGCTCGAGGCGGCGAGCGCCGGAGACGGCTCCTCCACCGCCTCAACCGAAGGTGAAGCCTCTGACATGGACCCGGCCCCCGCCGGCGCGGCGAGCGACGAGATCGACGCACAGCTTGAGGCGCTCAAGCGCTCTCTCGCAGACGACGGTGATTCAAGCGGCCAGCCCTAGGGCTTGAGACGCTCGCGAATGGACTCGGCGAAGGAGATCGCCGAGTTGATCGCCTCTTCGGTGAGTCCAAGCTGATAGAACATGCCCATCTCAGATCCGTCGAGGCGGTTCATCCCTCGCTTCTCCCCGAGTCCCACGTGCTCCGCGAGGCGCTCAGAGACCGCGGCGACGTGTCCAAGCTGGGAGTACCCATCTCGCGAGCCGCCCGACTCAAAACGGTGATGGCGACGGGCGACCTCCTGCACGGAGGCCGGCAGATCCCAGCGCTCGCACACGAGCTTGCCGATGTGGGTGTGAATTTGCTCCGCCACAAACTCAAAGTCCGACGGGTCGTATCCTTGTGGCGCGTCCTTGTCGAGGACCTGACGCAAGACCACGGTGCCGATGTCATGAAGAAGCCCCGACAAAAACGCATAGTCCTTGCTCAGCCCGAGGTGTCCGCTCATGTGACGCATGATGTACGCGACGGCGATTCCATGAAGTCGGTGCTGTCTCAAAAATACGGCCGCGTCTCCGCGGAAGATGTGCGCCTCCGCGACGCTCTGGTAGAGGATGTCTCGGACCAAGCCGACGCCGAGCAGCATGATACCGCTGTCGAGGTTGGTGATGCGCTTCGCCGGTGCGTACAGCGGACTGTTCGAGAGAGACAATACCCGCGCCGTTAAGACGGCGTCCGGCTTCATGACCTTCGAAAGATCGCGAATGGATACGTCGGGATCGTTTGCCACCTCCATCGCACGTTGAGCGATTCCAGGCAGCATCGGGATCTTATGATCTCGCGCGTTCTCGATCCGCTTGACGATATATCCCGCGAGCTGTTTGATGCGTGACGCTTCAGGGACCACCCCCTCCACCTCATGCACAAGGGTCACGCCTGGGCGCTCGTCTCCCTCGGTGTCGTCCGATCTGGCTTTGAAAAAACCCACCTTGCAGAATTGTACATCGGCCACATGCTGCGAGCGATTAAGCGACCGAAGAGACCTCAACACGAATCACCGCGCCTCGCACCGGCCCGTCAAGGGCCAGTTCCCGCTCGATTTGTTCAGCTTGCGTGGTCCCGGACGCGCAGATCCGCACCTCGGGCGCTTGGAGGACTCCGTCGTGGCGTAGGTGGGCGTAGGGAGCGCTTCGACGGCGCAGATCGCGATCAATTCGCGAGGACAACTCCCGCGGCAGTCGAGGAGGAGCCACGCCCTGCACCTCCACACGCACCGTGACTGTGTCCGCCCTCCGTCCGAGTCGCGGCCCCGACACAGGACGTCCAAGCTCCGTGTCTTCAAAAAAAGTTGAGCGCGTGAGATCTCGACCATCACGCTCTGGCGCGTCGAGGCGTGATCGAGCGGAGTGCCGCACGGAGATCCAAGCGCCCACCAAGGCGGGATCTTCGGGTTGGAACGCCTGCCGAACCGCGGCCGTAAGACGCGCGCCCGCCAAGGTTGTGCCCTCCACCCGAAGATCGGCGGGCGGCGGAAGCCGGCGAACAAACCGGGGTCGCAAGCCAGGATCTGCCTGCGAAGGCGGTTCGAATCCGATAACACGAATATGGGCGCCGCTTCGACGGCGCAGCATGCCTGTGGGAGCGCTCAGCACCACCTCATAGCGAGCCCCGAGCACCGCGTGCTCGGGCAACACGGTCGCGTCACTTGGCTGCGACCTCCCGTCTTTGTCCGGATCAGTCCACGGGAGCAGCTCGACGATCAAATCACGACCGGTCAGACTCATCGCAGAGCGGGGTCCGTGCGCCGATGGAATCGCGACCCGTCCGGCTCGCTCGATCCATCCGAGATTGAGCACCGACGCGCGGGTCCTCAACACAACTTCAAAGTCATGCTCGGCGAGGATGACCTTCAAGGACGGTGCCAGCCGCTCAAGCTGGCAACGACCCAGTCGTTCAAGACTGCGACAAAGGGCGAGCGAAGACACCACGAGGGTGTCAGGAGCGAACTCCGTGAGCGCCGCCCGCATCGCACTGAGCTCGTGCAACCCCTCCGGGCCACGAAACTCTGGCGCGCAAGCGCCTGGCGCCGCGAGGTCCTCCCGTCGAATACCCGCGGCCCTCGTCCCCTGGGTCTCCCGGCGTAAACTCAACACGCGCTGAGGAGGCCAATCCTCCGTCTGAGCAGACCAGACCTCCCACGGGCGCGTGGACTTCCTCGCGCCGTCGACGGGTCCGGGCTCCAGGGGATCTCCTTCACCGAATCCTAGATCGGGCTCCACCTCGCGCGCGTGACTGCGACCGTCAAACAGGGGCACCGACGCTCGAAAGTCCGCCACCCCCCTCACGCGATGCAGGCCAAATTCACGACCGAGTTTGGTGCTGCCAAACCGGCGCACGAGCGCCGCGAGAGCCCGCTCGCGCCCCTGATCCTCCACCGACGGATCAGCCGCCGTCGACACCGAGCGACAGCTCCCTCAGCACGCCCTCTGCCGCGCGTGCCTGCGCCTCCAACTCGGGATCACGCTCGTCGTGAGGCAGGCGCGTGACCCCCTCGCAAAAACGCCGCAGATGCGCCAAGGCTTGCGACTTTCCGCCGACCTCCAAGAGCGCGCGCGCCAGACCATAGTGGGCCTCAAGCAGCTCCGGCGCCGACCCGAGGACCGTCCGAAATCCTACGATCGCCAGTTCAAAATCCCCCTCCCGCAACGCGAGCTCGGAGAGGTTGAGTTGCGCTTCTGGTTGATCTGGATCGATCTTTAGGGCCGCGTCGAAGGCGTCGCGCGCCTCTTCGAGATCCCCGCGCTCGGCGAGCAGTCCGCCGAGGTTCGTCCACGCGGCCGCGAATTCAGGGTCCACGTCGATGGCGTGACGATACAGCGCTTCGACCTCGTCCAACGCTTCGGCGCCGCGGCCCTCAAGACGACATTGCGCGTCTCGCTCTCGCGCCTTGAGGAAGATCGCCTGGGCCGAGAATTCTTCATCTTGCGACGTGTTCGTCGGACGCGGCAGCTCAAGTACCTGCGCCGCTTCGTTTCGCAACTTCCGCACGCTGAAGTCCAAGACGAGTTGACCCGTGTCTGCCTCGAATGCACCAGCCTCCTCGTCGACGAGCACCCGCGCGTGATCACAACGAATACGCAGCGCCGCGAGGGGTTCTTGAACATCGGGGAGCCGGCGACGGAGCGCCTCGAGGCTACGACGCACCCGCTGGAGCGGAACTCCCGCGTCGAGCAACCCCTTGGCCACCTTAATGGAGATGAGATCCGTGAAGCGATACCCGCCACGGTTCCCCGTGCCCGTCGGTCGGATGAACCCTGACTGCGACCAGTATCGCAGTCGACTCACGGGGACGCCGAAGAGCTTCGAGACCTCGCTGGCCCGGTAGTATTGCTCCGCAGACGCTTCGGGATGAAGCGGGATCGGAGGCGTGCGAGACGTGGTGGACATGGCCAGGTTCAACGAGCACCTCGCTTGCGGCGCTCGGGTTGTTCGAGCAATAGCACGAGGTCGCCATCCATGAGCAGCTGGCTGTCTTCGAACCTCAAGCGGACATCCATCTCTGCCCGACAGCTGCGCGCCCGTGAATCTCCTCGCCGCTCGAACTCCGCGCGTCCCACGGCAATGAGTCGCGCCCGGATCCGTGGATCGTCTCGAAGAAGCTCCACGAGCTTGGCGGTGGTCGCCTCGTCGGGGTGCTCGCGAAACAACCCGGCGGTGCGTCCGAGGCAGATCGTCGTCATCACAGATGCGAAGCCCTTCCCGTCTTGATCCATCCCGCCTTCCACCACGTGCTCCGCCTCCGCAAAGAGCAGCTTTAGATTGCCGTCGGGCACGAATTCGCGGACTTCTCGTCGAACCAGAGATATGCGTGATACGCGCGACCACCGTCCTGGCTCTGGGAGTGCGTGAATCGCGCTCGAGTTTCGCAGATCATGTGCGTTTGTGTCGTTTGATGTAGGCACAGGTAAGACAAGTATGAACGAAGCGGACGAGCGCCTCAACTTTCGCACCGGTATGCTCCCCGACGTGACCGTCCGCGCGCTGTTTGTCCTCGATCCCCTCGACCGTCTTTGCCCCCGCGAAGACAGCACCTACGTCATGATG
>CALKDV010000402.1 GCA_938084085.1 uncultured Nannocystaceae bacterium | reverse complement strand
AGTGTGAAAGGGCGCCCAGGGCATGTCAAACGCGGACCCGGTGCGCGTATACTCTTCGCATGTCGTCCGAGACGTCCCACACCGCCTATCCCGCGGAGGTTTATGAGTCCTTTGAGGGCTTTATCCACCAGGTGATCAAAGAAACCTATGAGCGAGGCGCCAAGCGACCTGAGTTTGTCGCGCTCGTGCTTGCCTCGGGTGAGCTCGCGCAGCTCGCATGGGGTCGCGTGCGCCAAAGCGGGGTCCGGGAGGTCGCCGTCGGCGCTGCGGGCTATGTCGCGTTACGCTACGGGTTGAAGTTTCTTCTCGGGGGTCCGCTTGGGGTGATCTTCACGGGTTTCACGGTCGCCGCGCTCGTCTCGTTTTTTTGGCAAAATCAAAAAGAGGTGCTCGAGCGCCGAGCGCCCTATCGCAAGTTGATCAGCGACGCGCGGGACAAGTTCGACGACATCCAAGATCGGTATCGAGATCAGCGCTACGACGCGGGCGAGCGCGCCTTGCTCGTGGAGGGGCTGATTCGACGGGTCCTCAAAGACATCGAGGCGCCGATCCCCGCTGCGGAGCCGCCGGCCTCGACCTGAGTGGGGTTCAGGAGGGCGCCTCGTCGGTGCTGACAACGGGAGCGCCTGCTGCACATCGCCACAAGGCGACGGCGCCGATCAGCTCTCCGAACCAGAGCGTCGCTCCTCGGATGACGAAGGTGGACGCCAGGGCGGCGTGCGTGCCGAGCCCGGTCACGAGGCGCGTCGCGAGCACCGCCAAGGAGCCCTCGGTGGCGCCGAGTCCACCAGGGAGGAACGAGATCGCTCCGATCAAGGTGGTGGACGACCACAAGAGCACGCAGGTGCGCAGATCAATGTCGACGCCGGGGAACGACCTCAAGATGAACATGTACCCCACACATTCGAGCCCCCAGGCGAAGAGGCTGAGCACCGCGAGGAGGGCGAGACGGCGAGGATGCAGCAGCACTCGGGCGCTCTCCAAGAGACCCTCGACACGATCGGAGAAGCGCGCGAGTCGGGGGTGCGTGGACAGGGCGGCCATGATTTTGTGGGAGGCGGAGCGGTTGCCGAGGACGAGTACGCCTGCGAGGACGAGCAGCGCGGCGGCCCACACGTAGCCGACGATTCCCTCGATCATGCCGAGCCCGAGGAGACAAAAACCGACGAGCGCGAGGACGTCGGCGGCGCGGTCCGCGACCACGAAGGGCGCGGTCTTGGTGAAGGGAACCCCGTGGTTAGACTTGAGGAGGCTGCTGCGGACAACTTCTCCTAGTTTCCCCGGGGTGACTGACATGCTCAGCCCTGCCAAGAAAATCGCGGCCGAGGCTCGGACGCCGAGCGGACGATGGAGGGGGCCTCGCCGCACGTTCAGCCACCGCAAGGAGAGCTCCCACTTGAGGAAGCGAAACACGTAGGCGAGGCTCGACATCGCGAGCGCGATCCACAAGCCGCGCGGGTGCATGGTGGCGAGCGAACCTCTAATTTCTGCGACGCCGAACCACAAGGCCCCGACAGCGTAGAGGACGATGCCAAGGCCCACGCCGAGGAGGGTACGACGGAGGGTCTTGTTCATACCTACGGACCATCAAAGTCGACGGGTTGATAGCTCGACCACGCGTTGGAAAATTTGCCCGGGACTGAGGGGCGCAGCGCGGCGCGGACAGGCGCTGGCAAGGAGCGGCGTCCCCAGAGCGCCTTGACCGCTCGGCCGGCGAGTCCCTCTGCGTAGAGCGGTCGCGCGGGGAGCCTCGCGATCGGCCAAGGCTTGCGTCGCCCGGTCACGAAGGGCACCCGCGTGTTTGTGCGGTGATGGCCGCTGGTGGCCGCGGCCAGGTTGAGGAGTCCATCGAGCCACTCGTCCACGACCTTCATGTCGTCAAGCTCATTGCAGGCGACGCCGAGGACGTGCTCTGGCGCCGTGGGATCACAGGCGAGGCGGCCTTCGTCGTCGGCGGCGGCCCACCATGTCGCGTCCAAGAGCACAGTCGACGTGGCGAAGACGTCCGAGATCAGTCGGGCGCCGATGGCCAGCGCCGGATCGCTGGGAGCTTGGTAGCCGAGCCCCGTCGCGAGGTTGCGGACACTGGTGACCATGGGCCCGGTCCACGCGCCAGCGCGCGCGCGTTGGTGACACAAGGGGGCCAGCAACACGAGGTTGGTGCCGACCCAGTGCGCAGGGATGCGGGCGGGCACGCCGGTCTCGGGCAGCTTAATTCTCAGGGATTCACGACCGCGGGGCGGGAAGGGGGTGATCGATCCGCTGGGGTGACCGAAGGACGCGCGCTCGAAGAGCCGTTGACCCGCCTCGGGATCACCGAGCACGAAGACGTCTCGAAGTCGAAGCTTGCGGGCGTCGAAGCAGTCGAGGGCCGCTCGGAGGGTCCAGGGAGGGACGCCAAGCCCTGGCATATTCCCGTGGGACATGATGCCGAGGGTGATGTCCCGGCGCTTGGGGACGGAGCGGAGCAACCGATCGAGGCAGACGTGGGCGGCCAGGGTGGGCCGCGTCTCGTCGGCTGGAAGTATTTCCACACGGGCCGGCACGTTGAGAGCATATCTCGTATCGACGAGGATTGCTCGATCTTTGGGTCCTGGCGGTGACGCGAGCGACGTGCGGTCACTCGTCAGGAGACGATCAGGGCAGTCCCGAGTCCCATGATGACCGCTCCGACAATGCGCGGGGCGGTCACGGATTCATGGAACGCCAGTCGTCCGATCACGAGGGCGATGATTAGACCCACGGCGCGTTTCACCGTCTCGACTACCCCGACGAGGAGTCCTTGAATTGCGAGGAGCTGGAAGGCGAAGGCGGCGCCACCGACGACCATGCCGATGAGGAGCGCCCACGGGTGGTGGCGCGCCCCTTCGAATTCACGGGCGCGTCCTCGGGCGACCAAATAAGCTCCCAGGAGGATGCCGACCCCGCAGTTCATGACCAACGCGTGAATGGGCAGGTCTGCGTGGGTGGTCGCGAGCTTGTCGAGCACCGTCGTGGTGGACCAGCACAGGGCGACGAGGGTCATATAGACGGCACCTCGCTCGTTCAAGAATGCTCGCCAGAGGTTGAGCCTGCGACCCTGGTCGTCGACGGCCCCGTCGGAGGTGATGACGGTTGCGCCCACCACGACGGCGCAGATCCCCGCGATCTGCGTCGTCGTCGGCGTCTCGTCGAGGATGGGAATGGCCAAGATCGCGCTGAACACCGGCGTGAACGACAAGAACGGAATCGAGACGCTGAAAGGCGACGCACGCATCGCCATGAGGAACAAAATATTCGCGGCGATGTTGAGGGCGAGTCCGGCAAGAGCGGGGGTGACGTAGGCCGAGCTTGAGATGTGGCCGCCGCTGACCCACCACCAGACAGCGAAGGCCGGCGCCTGGCCCAACGAGAGCATCGTCGCCAGCGCGAGGGTGGGGATCTTGTCCGCGAGCTGCTTGCGCACGACGTCGAGCCCCGCCCACGCCAAGCTTGAGGACAGGGCAAAGAGGATGCCGGTCGCGAAGGTCATGGTGGCGTAGATTCAGCGTAGCGCGGGAGCGCTCAGTCGCCGCTCGCGGCGCCGCGGAGCGTCGCTTCAAACGAGGCCGCCGTGGTCGGATCGAGCAGCACGTTGGGGAGGGCGCGATAGAGTGAGGGCACGTCTCGACGGGGGGGTTGAGCGTCGTGCGGCTCATGCGGAATGTCGAGGGTGTGCGGCGGAGACCGCACGAATCCACTGTCCACCGCGATCATCAGGCGACCGGGGCAATCGCATGGGTTTTGTCGGTCAACGTGGCTGCATCGCGGCGTGATGTAGTCCTCGATTTTTTTGCGTCCCCGGGCGAGACGGACGCGGTAGGCGCTCTCCTTGATCTTGAGCATCGAGGCCGCGTGCTCCGGCGCGAACCCTAAAATGTCCGTGAGGACGAAGCTGATTCGGACCGCGGGGGGCAGGCAGCACAGGGCGGAGGTGAGGCAGGTGCGTTTGAGCTGCCACAAGAGCACGTGGGTGTCGGGCTCTATTCCGTCACGCGCGAGCATCGCGGTGTCGATGGGGCGGGTGATGTCACTGCGGAGCACCGCGTCGAGATCCCCGAAAGACAGGGTGGCGCGGCGGCCGAGGTTGGCCTCGAGCCACCTCGCGGCGCTCCCGAAGATGGCCATCTTGTGTGGGCTCTCAGCCTCAAGCTGCGTGCGCTCAGAGGCGAGGTGCTCGCAGATCCCCCGCAGCTGCTCGAGCGCGTCGTCGTGGTTTGCGGTTACACAAAAAGTGAAACGGTACAGGTCGGGCAGCAGCGCGACGAGCGTGTCATGAAAGGGTGCGGTCATAGCTGCGTGCCGAGCGTATCAGGTTTTGACCCAGGATCATCGCGCCTTGAGCCGCCGCTCCACGC
>CALKDV010000401.1 GCA_938084085.1 uncultured Nannocystaceae bacterium | reverse complement strand
CCGGAATTCACCGGAGATCATCATCGAGTGCAGCAGCTGCGGGACCACGCTCGATCCCTCTGCCCGGTTTTGTGCGAGCTGCGGCGCGGTCGCCCCCGCACGCGCCGGCGCCCCCAACCGGACCCGCTCCATCACCCAGGTCTCTGAGATGTCGCTGGCCGCTGTGTCGGGGGAACAAGAGGCCTCCGAAGGTCGTCTGCCCGGATTTCCGCTCCCGCTGCTGCGACGTACGGAGCAGCTCAACTGGCTGCACGAGCTGCTCACCGCGCCCCCCCAAACTCTCCAGTTCGCCGTCTTCCAAGGCCCGAGCGGGTCGGGAAAATCGCGCCTGCTCAGCGAGTTTTGTCGACTCGCGACGCAGGCGCAGTGGCGCATTCTGATCACCGGGGCCGAGCCACGCGCCGCCGCCCCCTCGCTATGGCCAATCAAGTCCATTGTCCGCGACTCGCTGAATATCGGACCCACGCAGGAGATCTCCACACAAGTACTCGGCCGCAGCGCCAACCTGGCGGGGCTCTCGTTCGAGGCGCTCCCCGGGCTCGCAGAATTATTTGGGCTCGATGGACCCGCCCGCAACGCCGAACTCTCCGTTCGTCGGCGTGAGTGCTTTTCGGCCGCCCTCGAGGCCATGACCCTCAGCGGCGCGGAGACCCCAACGCTCATCATCCTCGACGACATCGATCGTTTCGACGCCGCCTCTCGCAGCGTGTTGCGGCGACTTCGTCACCTCGTCACGCGTCGCCCGGTCGTGATCGTCTGTACCACGAGCGAAGAGGACCTGACATGGCTCGACATCGACGCGAAGGCGCTCCCCCCCTTCAGCGCGGAGGAGCTTCAAAACCTAGAACAGCGGTTTCAAATCGACGCAGGGAACCTGCAAAAAAAAGCGCCCATGCTGCCGCTCGCCGCGAACCTCCACCTCCGATTGGCGACCGAGGGTCGACCAGTCGCGAGCGCGGAAGACCCGGGCCTCGAGTCCCTCGCAAGCGCCTATCTCGAAAACTGCTCCGCACTCGAGCGCGCCCTGCTCGAGGCCGCCGCGGTGTATGGACTGTCTATCTCGGAAGACGTCCTCGACGGACTGCTCGGCCGCTTCTTCGGGCAGCAAGACCGACGCGACCTCGACGAGGCCCTCGCCAATCTCCACGTGAATCGCGTGTTGGCCCTGGATCGACACGGCAACCGCAGCTTCGGGCATCACGTCCTCCGCGACGCCATCTACACCCAGACCCCACGCAAACGCCGTCGACAACTCCACCGAATCTACGCGGAACATCCTGAGGTCTCTTCGTGCCCCATCACCACTGCGATGCATCGGCTCAAAAGCCAACCCCTCGACGCGGTCTCCTCCCTGGAAGTCGCCGCCGACCACGCCTCTGTCTCCTTTGACGACCCGAAGGCCGCGTCGCTCCTTCGCGCGGCGATCCGCACCCTCCAACGCGCCCAGGACAGTAAAAAGGTCTCTGCAGACGGATTGTCGAGCCTCACCCTCTCCGTGGCGCGACTCCAATGCAAACTCGCGGAGACGCTTCGGCTCCTCGGATCGCTCGACGAATCCCTCACGCTGGCGGCGGCACACGAGCGTCACGACCACCCCGCACTTGCCGCGAGCAGCTTGCTGACCGTGGCGCGGTGTCACGCACAAAATGGCGACCTTGACGGGGCCGTCACGGCCCTCAATCGCTCCTTCGCTCCGTTGCTCGCCGAAGGTGATCTCGCGACCATCCTTCACACCTACTCCGAGCTTGCGCGGATACACCTGCTGCGCAACGAGCCTGACCAAGGCCTCGAAGAGGTCATGGAAGGCCTCGACCTCTGCACCCTCGGCGAGGGACCGCGAGCGCCTGTCGATCTTCCGCTGTGGCGGTGTCTGCTGTCGATCAGCGAGCTCCATCGCAGCGCAAAGAGGCTCGACGAAGCGGTCGTCTGGGCGAATCATGCGCTCTTTCAGGCGGAGCGGCGCGAAGATGAGTTGGCGCTGTTGCGCACCCACGCGCAGCTCGCGTTTCTCCTCCGTCTGGCGGAGCGACCGACGAGCGCAGAACAGCATCTGGCCCGCGCAATCGAGCGCGCACGACATTTTGGGGATCGCTTAACGACCGCGGAGTTGCTCCTCGAGCGCGCGAGGATCCGCGCGCTACGCGGAGAACTCGAGGAAGCCCGGCGGTGCTGCGAAGAGGCGTTTCGACTGTCTATCGAATTGGAGTGGGCCGATGGCGTTCAACACGCGCAAGACGCTCTCATGCGACTCGGAGAGGTGGTCAATGAACCCGATGGACAGGCCGATTCGATGTGATACCGTGCCCGGGCTCATGAACCGATCCAGCTTGTTTCGTTCACCTTTAAAGTTCACCTTGTCGGCGCTGCTGTGCATGTCCACCGCGGGCTCGGCGATGCTCGCAGCGCCCGACGTGGCCGTAGCGAAATCGAAGAAAAAATCGGCCATCGACTTCGAACTGCCGGTCCAGACCTTTCAGCTTGAGAACGGTCTCAACGTCTACGTCGTCGAAGATCACTCGACCCCCGCGTTCACGTTCCAGCTGTTCTACGACGTCGGCTCGGTCGATGAGGTGGAAGGCAAAACTGGCCTGGCGCATTTCTTTGAACACATGATGTTCATGGGCTCCGAGAAACTCGGGAAGTTCATGATCGGCGAATATACAGAGAAGGCAGGCGGCCGCATCAACGCGGGCACGTCCTACGACTACACCGTCTACTATCATGAGATCCCGTCCAACTACCTCGAGATGATCTTGTGGGGGGAGTCGGATCGGCTCTCCAACTTGATCATGGAGCAAGAGCCCTTCGACGTGCAGCGCGCCGCGGTCATCTCGGAGAAGGATCGCAGCGAGAACGCACCGTTCTCCAAGGCCATCCAATGGGAGTTCCTCCCCGACCTCATGCCCGAGTCCCCCTACGTACACGCGGTGATCGGGACCCAAGAGGACCTCGAGAATATGACCCTCGAGGACGCCACCGACTTCTTCTCGCGCTACTACAGCCCCAACAACGCTCACATGGTCTTCGTCGGAGATGTGGACTTCGAAGAGGTGAAAGCAAAGGTCGATGAGTACTTCGGCGGCATCGCCCGCGGACCCGAGCGTCAGCCCACCCCCAACGTGAAGCCCGCCGCGGAGCGCCCACGCAAGAAGGTAGAGAAAGTCGTCCAAGATGAGAAGGCGCAGCAGACGATCTACTTGGTCGGCTGGCGATCCGTGGACGAGGCACACGAGGATCGTCCCGCGCTCGATCTCCTCGCGAATATCCTGTTCACGGGAGAATCCGCGCGCGTGCCGAAGGTGCTCACCGACGAGAAGCAGCTCACCGCGGGCGCCGGAGGCACGCACTTCGTCTTCCGCAACGACGGCGCACTCTTCATGCAGATGGTCCCCGCCGGTGGTGCGACCTCCGACCAGCTCAAAGCTGCGCTTCGTGAAGAGGTCGACAAGGTGAAGAAAAAAGGTATCGCGTCCAAGGAGCTTGAAAAAGCGATCCGTATGGAGCTGATGGAGACGGTGCAGACGCTGTCGACGAACTCAGGCCGCGCCTCGGCCGTCGGCATGGGCGCCATGTTCTATGGAGACCCCAAGCGCATCATCAGCGACATGAAGCGCTATGAGTCCGTGACCACCAAGGACATCAAGCGCGTCGCCAACAAGTACCTCGACGACAACTGGGTTTTCTACGAGCTCGGACCCGCCTCCTCTGATGGCCCGACCATGATGGGACCGATCCGCTAAACCCCTCCAACCCGCCCATTTTCCACGAATCAAAGCGATATAAAAGATGAACACGCGATCCAGAACGATCTCCACCGTCATGAGCGCCACCCTCGCGCTCTCCGTGGCCTCCTCCTGCAAAAAACAAACGTCGGAGGAGACGACTGCGCCAACGAATGACACCGCCGCCGCCGCACCTGAGGCTGAAGTCAAGCCAGAGAAGGTCTATCCGGCGCCGCCGCCTCCCACCGACCCTCGACCGGTCAACTTCCCAGAGATCCTCACCGCGGAGCTCCCAAACAAGATGCAAATCGTGGTGGTGGAGAACCACGAGGTCCCGCTGGTCAACGTGCAAGTCGTCGTGAAGGCGGGCACGGTCTACGACGAGCTCATCGGGAATATGACCGCGGACATGCTCTCCGAGGGGACGAAGAAGCGGAGCAAAGAAAAGGTCGACGCCGCCATCGAGCAGCTCGGCGCCTCCATCGGCGTCTTCGCCAGCGAGGACAACGCGTACATCTCCACGTCTGTGCTCAAGCCAGACCTCAAGAAGGCGATGGAGCTCGTCGCCGATGTCGCCCAAAATCCTAAGTTCGACGACGCCGCGCTGGAGAAGAAAAAAAAGCAGGCCATCGAGAACGTCAAGGGACAAAAGTCCGATGCGAGCACCCTCGGACGCACCCTGATGTCCCAGCTTTTGTATCCGGAGGGGCACCCCTACGCCGAAGATTTTTGGACGGATGAGCAGATCCAAGCCGTCTCGA
>CALKDV010000400.1 GCA_938084085.1 uncultured Nannocystaceae bacterium | reverse complement strand
CGTGGAGGGCGGGAGCGTAAAATCTACCCCGCGCGTCGAGCACCTCGGCGCGCCGGAGGTGGGCGCCCCATGGGTTCGAGGCGCGGGGTGGGGATTGCTGTCGGCCGTGGCGCTTGGCATCTCGTTCTTTGGTCTCGATTTCCTCGGCGGTCACGGTGCTCCCATCGCGCTCACCGTGGGGAGCTATCGCCTGTTGACGGCGCTCGGGTTGGGGGCGTTGACTGTGGCGCGGGGTGGCGTCGCGGACGCGGGGTCGACGGACGGCGAGGGGCATGGGCTCATCGGGTCGTTGGGTCGTTGGACAGTCCTTGGGCTTCTCGACGCGGGCGGGATGCTGGTCTACGCGTGGGGCTGCGCGCGTGGTGAGGTGGCGGTGGTGGCGGTGGTGGCCTCCTTATTCCCGGCGCTGACGGTGTCGCTTGCCCACTGGCGAATGGGTGAACGTTTGAGTCGGTGGCAGTGGGTGGGCTTGGCTTGGATGTTCGCGGGGCTCGTCGCGGTGGCGTGGTTTCAAGGCCCGTAGCTCGGGCGCTGGCGCCTAGAATTGACGGGTCTTCCGAGTGCGGGCCGGTTCGTGGTACGACACGGTCCGATGCGATGGGGACGACGCGAATGGTGCATCTACGGAGCTGCGGGGCTCGCCACGCTCGCGAGCACGCGCGGCGCTCGAGCCAGCGAACCCGTGAAGGTTCTCCTGGTGGGCGATTCCATGATCGCCACGGCTCTCGGCTCGGAGCTTGAGGCTCGTCTCGCGGAAGTGCCGGGCTTGGACGTCACTCGTTACGGTCGCTCAAGCTCGGGTCTGTCTCGGCCGGATTTTTTTGATTGGATGGCGCGGGCGCGCAAGATTCGGAGGCGCATGACCCCAGATGTGGTCATCTCCATGATGGGAGGCAACGACGCCCAGGCGATCTTTGTGGGTGAGCGTTCATGGATCAAGTGGGGTGCTCCCACATGGGAGGAGACCTACGCCGCGCGGCTCGAGGAGCTTCGGGGGTTGCTGTTGCCGCGCGAGGGGACCTGGATCTCCGTGGGATTGCCGCCGATGCGCTCACCTCGCTTCGACACGAAGCTCCAAAAGATCGACGCGTTGAGGAGCGCCGCGGTCGCGGCGCGGCCGGGAGACCATTTTATCGACACGCGGAACCTGCTCGCACCAACGGGCGCGTACAAGGAGCGCTTGACTGTCGGCGGACGGGTGAAGCGGGTCCGCGCCGAGGACGGGATTCACTTGAGTCTCCACGGCGCGAGGCTCGTCGCGGACTACGTACAACGCGAGGCGGTGGCGCTGCTCGCCGCCCGCGGCCTTCGCCAGATGTAGGCGCGTTAGACCCCGAGGTGGGCGTGGATCGAGGCGGCGAGGCGTGGACCCACGCCGCGCACTCGCTGGAGCGCGGCGAGATCTGCCCGCTTGATCGCGGCGACGGTCTTGAAGTGTTCGAGCAGCGCGCGCTTCATGGCGGGACCGACCCCTGGGATGTCATCGAGGGCCGAGCGAATCGCTCGCTTTCCGCGTCGCTTTCGGTGGTGCGTGATGGCGAAGCGGTGAGCTTCGTCCCGGATCTGCGTCATGAGATAAAGCTCAGAGGTGCCGTTCTTGAGGACGATGGGATCCTTGGCGCCCGGGGTGAACACCCGCTCGGGACGCGTGGTCGTCGTCGTCTCAGATCCCCGCTCCGCGGCATGGACCGCGGCCACCTCGTAGTCGCGCAGGGTCTTCCCCGGTTCGTCCTCGCCCCGCGCAGGAACCGTCGCCTGGGGGGATTCGCCCGCTGTCGTCGCTCGGAACTTCTTGAGGTCTCGGAGACCTCGCCGTCCGGCTTGCAGCGTCGTCGCGCGCTCTTTGGCCAAGGCGACCAGATCGATTCCCCCGGCGCCGATCTCGACGCCCAGATCTTCCATGACCACGGAGACGCGCGCGAGCTGGCCCTTGCCGCCGTCGATCACGATGAGGTCGGGGAGGGCCCACCCCTCGTCGTCGCGCTCGAGCCCCCGGCGCAGGCGGCGAGTGAGGACCTCCTGCATCGACGCGAAGTCGTCATTTTGGCGGGCGTGCTGCGCGTCGCCATCCTCTCCGCGGATCTTGAAGCTCCGATATCGTGCCTTTTCGGGGGCGCCGTCGCGAAAAACCACCATGGACGCCACCGGGTCTTGACCTTGGATATGGCTGATATCAAAGCACTCAATGTGCGCCGGCAGGCGGCTCAGGCGCAGTCGCTGCTGGAGCTGCGTGAGCGCGCTGCTCGTGTCTCTCCGCCGATCCCGGCGGGTGACAAAGCTGCTCGCGGCGTTCTTATTCGCCAACGAGACGAGGGTTTTGCGGTCCCCGCGTTGTGGACATTTGATCTGGACTCGCTTGCCCCGCTGCTCGCGTAGGCGCGCCTCGAGGGGCTCGCGGTCGTCGTCGTCGAGCGCCACTGGGAGCAAGATCTCGTCGGGTACGAAGGGAGGCGACTCATAGTAGGCGCGGAGGAAGTCATGAACGACGCGGACGTCGCTGAGTTCCATTTCTCGCTCCGAAAAGGTCTGCCGCCCGATGAGCTCGCCGGCGCGTACGTGGAGGATCGCCAGCTCGACGAGTCCGCCCTCTCGGTACAGACCTACGCAGTCCAGATCGATCTCTCCCGTCTTCACCACCTGTTGGCGCGCGAGGGAGCTCTCGATCGCCTTGAGCTGGTCGCGGAGCTTGGCGGCGCGCTCGTAGGCCTGCTCCTCGGAGGCGACGCGCATGCGGGTTTGGAGATCCCGGGTGAGATCGGAGCGCCGACCGGAGAGAAATCGCTCCAGGTCGCGCACCTGTCCGGCGTAGGCCTCCGCGTCGACCTCGTAGACGCAGGGGGCCGGGCATCGGCCAATTTGATACTGCAGGCACGGGCGCTTGCGATGGTTCAGCACGTGGTCGGAGCAGGTGCGCAGCTGAAAGTGCCGGTGGATCACCCGCAGCGTCGCCCGGACGTTTCCAGCGGAGTGGTAGGGCCCCCAGTAGCGCGCGCCGTCGGCCTCGATGTTCCGCACGAGCTCAAGACGGGGCCACGCGGCTGACGGGTCGAGCCGCAAGACGAGATATTGCTTGTCATCGCGGAGACGAAAATTAAATCGCGGACGATGCTGCTTGATGAGGTTGTTCTCGAGCAGCAGCGCCTCTTTGTCGCTGCCGACTACCAGGGTCTCGATGTCGCCGAGCAGGTCGCCGAGGAGCGGAACGAAGTAGCGCGGATCGTGACCGGAGAAATACTGTCGAACGCGCTGTTTGAGCTTGCGCGCCTTGCCCACGTAGACCACCTGGCCCTCCCGGTCGCGCATGACGTAGACGCCGGGGCTGAGCGGGAGCCGAGCGATCAGCGGCTCGATGTCGTCGCGCGTGGCAATCTTTGGTCGCCAGCCCTGGGGCACCGACGGCGCCGACCAGAGCTCAGATGCGCGCTTCCTTCGTGCCACGTTGCAGTGCTCAAGGAGCGGGCGGAGGCTCCGGTGGTTTCGCGTCGTCGTCCACGGAGGAGGCGGGTGCTTTGGGGGTCGCCTGCGCGGGGTCGTCTTGAACGAGCTCTTTGACGTCGAAGACGGTCACCACGAGCAAGAACGCCAGGAGCGCCAGGAGTCCGCTGGCGTGAATCCAGCCCTCGACCGTCTGCGACACCTTTCGTCGCGAGATGGCCTCGACGCCCAAGAACAACAGCCGACCGCCGTCGAGGGCGGGCAACGGCAGGAGATTGAACATGCCCAGCACCGTGCTGATGAGGGCACCGAACAGGAGGAATTGCGGCAGGCCCAGCGCCAGCGACTGCTTGTAGGTTCGTGCGATGGCGACCGGTCCGCCCACTTTGCCCGAGGTCTTCCCCGTGATCATGGACCACAGACCATTGAGCTGGATTTTGGTTTGGATAAAGGGATAGCGCACCCCTTGAGCGACGGCGGCTCCCGCGGATCCGCGCACAAAGTTCACCCCGAGGTTGACGCCCAGCGCGGGTCCATCGCTCGCGAGGACCACAGGCTCCGTGATTTCTTGATCGCCGCGACGCACGGTGACGTCCACAGTTTGACCGCGGTAGCTGGAGGTCGCTTCATTGAGCAAGAGCGAGGGAGACGCTCCCACCACGCTCTGATCACCGATTCGAACGAAGGCGTCGCCCGCCTGAAACCCCGCCGCTTCCGCGCCGCTGCCGTCGGAGAAGCTCGTGATCTGCACCTGGGTGGGCATGCCAAAGCCTAAAAACACGCCCGCGGCGAGGGCCATGGCCGCGAGGTAGTTCGCGCCAGGCCCGCCGAACAACGCGAGCGCCCGGGCCCACAGGGGGCGATCGCGGTAGTCCGCGTAGCCCATCTCTTTGGCGCGAGCAGCGGCCGCCGCTTTCTCCACACGGATCGCGCGCTGGTCTTCCGGGCTGAGCTTGGGATCCTCCGCGTCGTCTTCGGGTTCCATGCCCACGATGTGGACGTAGGCGCCAAACGGGATCGCACTCAACACGAAGCGCGTGCCGCCATATTCGAACAGCTCCACGATGACGGGGCCAATCCCCAAGACGCTGAAGGTGTCCACGTGCATGCCGCCGATTCGCGCGCACACGTAGTGCCCGAACTCGTGGATGACGATGAGCGAAGAGAGGGCCAAGATGGCGTAGAGCCAGTCCATCGCCGCAATATAGCAGCGTGTTGTCCGATGCCTAGCAAGGAGACGCGAGCGGAGCAGGAGTTCTCGCGACGTGAATCGAGCGGAGGCTAGCTTCGTCCCGCGCGGTCGAAAGCTCGCGCGGTAATTGGCAGCAGCGAGGCCCGGTCTCGCAGCCACCGGCGGGTCCGTGCGCGCAGCCCACTGAGATTGGCGGGGGCGAAGGCGGGGCGAGCACCGGTGTCCGCCAGGGTCTTGCGCACCGCGCGTTGTCCTCGCATCAGACCGCCGCTCAAGCGGCGCAGGGCGCGGTCGGCCACGTCGCGCTGGACGGCGAGCAGCTCACCGGGGACCACGGCTGCGGGCTGCCCGCCGAGCACGGCCTCGCAAGCCCACACCCCGTAGTTGTTGTCGAGGCAGCTATCCACGATCAAGACCACCTGTCCCCGCGATTTGGCGATGCCCTCTCGAATGGCGCAGCCGGGCGCGATGTCGTCAAAGACAGCCAGTTGCGCGATCTGCGTCTGGAGCATCGCGAGCACGCTCAGTGAATTGTCCCTTGAGCGCTCATCCAGGGCCAGGATCTCGAAGGCGAGCTCTCCAGGCTCGTGACCCGGCATGCGGGCCACTTGGGCCACGACGACAAGCTGCTTGACCACGGTGGGCAGGTCAGCTTCGAGATCGCGACTCGCTATGAGCAAGGATAGATCCACGCGTACCGGAGGATGGGATGTACGGGATGGGTCGAGCAGCGGTCAAGGAAGCCGCCGAAAATCCAGGTTTGCGCAAATTGCGCAAAGGCAATGGTGGCCTTCTGGCGAGCAGTTGGGGCTTCTTCGTTGCCAACGGCGCATCGTGGTCAAGCGTGATGCGGCTGGGGTAGGGTCACGGGCTTTCACAAGTGCGCATATTCCGCGATCCTATCTTCGTGCGCGCAGGCGAGCGCTCAAAACGTCCATTGCGTGCACGCTAGCCACGATTCCTGGGGGAAAGCGTCGACCGGTGGTGGCACGCCGACCCGGTGGGTACGGGGAGGGCAACGGCGGCGCGGTGCGAGAGATCCCGCGATCGGGGAGGCAGCGACGGTTGAATTGGTGCGTGAAGAGCGCACTTTGTCGACGGCGGGCAGCAGGTGTCCAGGGCTGTGTCGCGCCCTTTCGTCGATTGTCGTGCAACGCGGATGCTCGAGCGCCGAGTGATCTCTCGCAGAGCATGGGCGTGCGTCAGGCTTGTGTTCCCCGTTCAACCCCACAACAATCCAACCAGACAGAGCAGAAAGCAGCACCATGGCCGGAGTCAACAAGGCGATCATCATTGGAAACCTCGGGCGCGATCCCGAGATGCGTCACACCCAAGGCGGGACAGCAGTAGCGACATTGAATGTCGCGACCACCCGCAAGTACATGCGAGGACAAGAGTCGGTCGAAGAGACCGAGTGGCACCGCATCACGGTGTGGGGCAAACAAGCGGAGTCATGCAATCAGTACCTGAGCAAAGGTCGACAGGTTTACATCGAGGGCCGACTTCGTACCTCGTCCTACGAAAAAGACGGCATCAAGCGCTACTCCACAGAGATCGTGGCGGACACGGTGCAGTTCCTCGGCGGCCGCGGTGAAGGTGGAGGCGGCGGCGGCGGCGGCGGCGGCTACGGCGGAGGCGGCGGCGGCGGCGGCGGCGGCTACGGCGGCGGCGGAGGCGGCGGCGGTGGTGGTGGCGGAGGCGGCGGCGGTGGCTACGGCGGCGGTGACGGCGGTCCTCCGCCCTACGACAGCGGCCTCCCCCAAGGCGAAGAAGACGACATCCCGTTTTGATCGGCACGTTGGTCTGAGATGTTTTTGTATCGAGAGGCGTGCGGCGACGACGAGGATTCTATCCTCGAGCTCGCGCGTCATCTCAATACGTTGAATCTCCCGCCTTCCCGCGACTACATCCGCGAGCTCATCGCGACTTCGGAGACCTCTTTTCGAGGTGGTGACGATCCCGAGGCCTTCGACGCGGATCGTCGATTTTTGTTCGTGTTGACGGACCCCGCAGACGGGCGGGTCGTCGGCACCTCGATGATCTTCGCCCAGCACGGGACCCCGGACGAGCCCCACGTATTTTTTCGAGTGGAGGAGCAAGAGCGATTCGCAAATTTGCAGCTCCAAGGGGCGCGGCGGGATGTGCACATGCGGCACACCACGCTCACGTTGGGCATGACCTACGACGGCCCGTCGGAGGTCGGGGGCTTGGTGCTCCACCCCGACTTTCGTGGCCACCCCGAAAAGCTGGGCCGATTGCTCTCGTTGGGACGTTTTGTGTTCCTCGCCATGCGTCGCGCATGGTTTCGACAGACCGTCCTCGCGGAGCTGCTCCCGCCGCTTTCGAGATCCATTGAGGGGACTCGATCCCAGCTTTGGGACGCCTTGGGACGTCGATTTACGGGGCTTAGCTACGATGAGGCGGACGCGCTCAGCCGCTCCGACAAGCGATTTATCTGGCAGCTATTTCCAATGAATCCCGTCCACGTCAGTCTACTGCCGGAGGCGGTCGAGGACGTCATCGGCAAGATCGGGGCAGAGAGTGAGGGAGCGCGCCGACTGCTTCATCGGATCGGATTTCGCGCCAGTGAACGCATCGATCCCTTCGACGGCGGACCCCACTTCGAGGCCGTCACGGATGAGATCTCTCTGGTCCGCGACGCCCGCTGGTATCGACCGTGCATTGAGCCGGGGGACGAGGCGGGGGTCGCAGCCATCGTGGGTGTGCTCGGCGGGGAAGCCGGGGGCTTTCGCGCGGTGTGGGCGTCCGTGCGGGTGCATCCATCGCATGCAGGCCAACCCGATGTGGTGGGGCTCACCGAGGCGACGCTCGCGCGACTTGGGATCGATTCGGCGGACGAAGATGCGCTGAAGACGGTTCAGGTGATGGTTGCACTTCGTCCTCGCCGTCGCCGCGAAGATCGTTTGTAGCCCGGGGGGAGCGGGGGCGATCAGGTCGTCGGGCTGTCGACAATGGTTGGCTGAGCCCAGACCGGTGGATCGCTGCGGAGTTCGAGAGCCTCGTGCGAGACGGGGTGTTGGAATCGGAGGGTGTGGGCGTGCAGGTGGAGCGGACCGGTCATGGCACCCTGCGCGTCCGGGCGCGCGTCGGGATCTCCGTAGCGCGCATCGCCCACCACGGGGTGGCCGAGGTGGGCCGCGTGCACGCGGATCTGATGCATACGGCCCGTCTCGAGTCGGGCCTCGACGACGCTCGTGTGGGCGCGCTGCTCCATGGGTATAAAGGTCGTTTGGGCGCGGACGCCCTTGGGGTCATTGGCGTCGGCCACCACCACCGATCGATTTCGGCGGATGAGGAGTGGCGCGGCGCAGCGCCGCTCCGCGTCCATGTGTCCACGAAGCTCAAGACGGTAAATCCTCTCGATTCGATGACGCTTGAAGTCGCGGTGGATGCTCTTGTTGGCTTCGCCCCGGATCGAGAAAATGACGAGGCCCGAGGCCCGCATGTCGAGTCGATGCACCACACCCACGTAGGGGCGGCGCAGCCCCTCAGATTTCAGCATGCGCACGAGGGCGTCGCTCAAGGTGCCCACGGAGGTCTCCTTCGTCGAGGTGACGGCCACCCCGGGGGGTTTGTCTGCCACGATGATATGGGCATCACGGTGTACGATTCGAAGCTGCGCCGGG
>CALKDV010000399.1 GCA_938084085.1 uncultured Nannocystaceae bacterium | reverse complement strand
ACGCGGCGCCCACGTCGAGGAAGACCTCCTGGTCGCGATCCCTCGCTCGCGCCAACGCCTGCGCATAAATCCCCTGAAACCACGCCACCGGCGGTGCGACTCCGTCGAGCGGGACACTCGGCGCGCCGTCACCGGAACCCTCCGCGTGCGCGCGAGTATCTTTGCTCTCTTTTGTAGCGCGCTTGTGGGACGGCCCGGCCGCGACAGAGCCTGACGTGTCGCCATCGATCCCCAAATGTGGGCGCTGATGTGACGCCATGCTTCCTCGCGCCGGCCCGTCCGCCTTTGAACATCCACCCAGCAGGACACAAGCGATCAGCGCTGTCACATTCCGGTCCATTCGCTCGATGATCGCGCGCTCGCGCGCTCCTCGCAAGCCCTGCCATCTGGCCCCTTGCGTCGTACACTAGCGTGCATAGATTGATTCGAGCGCGTCAGCCGTTTGCGCGTGAAAGAAAAAAGTCGCCGCCGCTTCCCGCCGCGACGCGAAACCCGAGGACCCCCGATGGCAACGTTTGATCCCGAGAAAACGACGGTGAAAACCCGACACGCGCTCGCCCACGCGCAAGCCATGGCCCGCGAGTTGGGTCACCCCGAACTGACCTCACTCCACCTCCTCATGGCCACCGTCCAACAAGAGGGCGGGCTCGTGCGACCACTCCTTGAACGCGCCGGCGTCCACGGCGCGGCGGTCGAGCGCGCCATCTCCAAGGCGTTCTCACTCCTCCCCCGCATCGACGGCGGAGACTTGCGCCCGTCCAAGGAACTCGGCCACGCCCTCGACGCGGCGACGACCGAAGCGCTGCAGTTGCGGGATCGGTTCTTGAGCACCGAGCACCTGCTGCTGGCCTTGGTGTCCGACGCAGCCGAGCGACACCGGGTCAAGGCCAGCGAGGTCTTGCGCACACTCGGCGCCACCCGCGAGCTCCTCCTCTCCGCCCTCTCCGAAGTCAGGGGCGCCCAACACGCCGACAGTGAATCCCCCGAGGACACCTACGAGGCGCTCGCCAAATACACCCGAGACCTCACCTCCCTGGCGAGGAACCAAAAGCTCGATCCGGTCATCGGCCGTGACGCAGAGATCCGCCGCGCAATTCAGGTGCTGTCACGCCGCACAAAAAACAACCCCGTGCTCATCGGCGATCCCGGCGTCGGCAAGACGGCGCTCGCGGAGGGGATCGCCCTGCGAATCACGGCGGGCGACGTCCCGGAGAGCCTCGACAACAAGCGGCTCTTACAGCTTGATCTCGCGTCCTTGATCGCCGGTGCGAAATACCGCGGCGAATTCGAGGAGCGGCTCAAAGCCGTGCTGTCGGAGATCTCTCGCGCCGCCGGCCACATCATCTTGTTCATCGATGAGCTCCACACCTTGGTCGGCGCTGGGGGACAAGAGGGGACTCAAGACGCCGCCAACATGCTCAAGCCCGCCCTCGCCCGCGGCGAGCTTCGCTGCATCGGCGCCACCACCCTCGACGAGTACCGAAAGCACATCGAGAAAGACAAGGCCCTCGAGCGCCGCTTTCAACCAGTGGTCATCGACGAACCGAGCGTCGAGGACACCATCGCGATCCTGCGAGGCATCCGCGACAAGTTTGAGACACATCACGGCATCGAGATCCAAGACTCGGCCTTGATCGCGGCCGCGACGCTGAGCCACCGCTACATCGCCAACCGTTTCTTACCCGACAAGGCGATCGATCTGATCGACGAGGCCTCCGCGGGGCTTAAGATGGAGGTGGAGAGCCTCCCCCTGCCCATCGACGAACGTGAGCGGATGCTGACGCGCCTCGAGATGGAGCGGCAGGCCCTCGCCCGTGAAACTGAGCAGCAAGGGACCGTCCGGCTGTCTGAGCTTGAGGGCGAGATCGAGTCGCTCCACGAAGAGGTCCGGGCCATGCGCGCGCGATGGCGGAGCGAACGAGACCTCCTCGATGAGATGAAAGACCTCCACGAGCAGCACGACCGGCTCCGCAATGAGGCGCTCGTCGCCCAACGCGAGGGCGACCTCGAGCGCGCCGCGGAGATCACCTACGGGCAGATGCGAGACACCGAGCAGCGACGGGATGCCGCGAAGGCGAAGCTCCATCGTATGCACAAGGACGGTGAGTTCACTTTCTTGAGGGAGATGGTCACGGCAGACGACATCGCCACCATCGTCAGCAAGTGGACCGGTGTCCCCGTCACTCGCATGCTCGCCTCCGAACAATCGCGTTTGCTCGAACTCGAAGCAGCCCTCCACGAGCGCGTCGTCGGTCAAGACGACGCGGTGCAGCGTGTGGCCGCCGCGGTCCGCCAAGCCAGGGCGGGTCTCGCCGATCCCGATCGCCCCACGGGCTCGTTCCTTTTCTTGGGCCCAACGGGCGTGGGCAAGACCGAGCTTGCCAAAGCGCTGGCAGAATTTCTCTTTGACGACGCGCGCAACATGGTCCGAATTGACATGAGCGAATATATGGAGCGCTTCGCGGTCTCTCGCCTCATCGGCGCTCCGCCCGGATATGTGGGACATGAAGAGGGCGGTCAGCTCACCGAGGCCGTCCGCCGCAAGCCCTACAGCGTGGTGCTCCTCGACGAAATCGAGAAAGCCCACCCGGAGGTCTTTAATCTGCTGCTCCAGGTCCTCGACGAGGGTCGTCTCACCGACAGCCAAGGGCGCACCGTGGATTTTCGCAACACGATCATCTTGATAACCTCCAACGTCACGACGAATGTCGTCGAGAACCTCGAGGGCGCCACCCTCAAGGAGCGCGACGATGACCCGCGACTTGTCGAAGCCCTGCGCGCGCACTTCCGACCTGAGTTTATCAATCGCCTTGACGGCATCGTCCGCTTCCAACGACTCGCCCCTGAGCACATGCACGCCATCCTCGACATTCAACTCGCGCGCCTGCACGAGCGCTTCGTGCAACGCGGACTTCACGTCGAGCTTGATGAAGGGGCCCGCGCGTGGCTCGCGACCCGCGGCTACAACCCCGAGTTCGGCGCGCGCCCGCTGAAGCGGCTGCTGCAGCGAGAGGTCCTCGATCCCGTCTCTACGAAGATCCTCGAGGGCGAGATGTGCCCAGGGACCCGCATCTCGATCTCCGTGGCCGATGGGGCGCTCACCTTTGACAGCGCCGCCGCCCATTGAGGCGAGGGGCGTGGCCGGCGGGGGCCCTCGTTAGTGGCGCAGTTGGAGCAGCGCGATGCCGCCGAGCAGCAACGCCACGGCCACGATAGTCAGGACATTGAAATAGCGATCGATAAATTCTTTCGCGCTGGCCCCCATCATCCGTACAATTCCTGCGACGAGGAAGAACCGCGCACCACGCCCAACTGCGCTCGCCGCGATGAACCCGAATAGATCCAGTTTCGCCACCCCCGCGGTCACTGTGAACACCTTAAAGGGGATGGGTGTGAAGGCTGCGGTGAACACGACCCACACGCCCTGCTCGCGGTAGATCTCCATGACCTTGTCGAATTTCGCCTGGGCAAACACGTGCTCGAAGATGAACTGATCGACGCTCGACCAGAGCGTCATCCCAATCATGTAGCCAAGCACCCCGCCCACCACCGAACCCAGCGTGCACCATGCGGCGTAACGCAAGGACTTCTGCGGCACCGACAGGGCCAACGCCAAGAGCAGCACGTCTGGCGGGATCGGAAAAAAACTCGCCTCCATCAGCGCCAACATCACGAGCGCCGGCACCCCATAGCGCGTATTGGCCCAGCTCAGCACCCACTCATAGAGGCGCCGTACCATCTCGGCGGGCCGGGCAAAAATGTTCGTCGAGGGCTTTTCCGTCACCCGTGGAACCTCACAGATCCAGCCCGAAATGGCAAGGTCTGTCTGCCGCCTATGCGCTCGATGTCCATCAAACGCTACCAGTGTGGCAAGGAGCCATGAGGCGCGTGGAATTTTCGCGCCGCGCTCACGAAGCGGAAATTGCTCACGCGGCTGGTGTAGATACACGCATAATTCTCGACCTGCGCGCCAAACAAAGAGGTGTCGTATCGCTCGGAGAAGACAGACCCCCAATACGGGTTAAATGCCGCGCCCACCTCCTTGCGCACCTCCTTGAGGCGGTCGTGCACGCGCTCATGGTGACGCTTGAGCCGTTCGTATCGGCGGCGCGACGCCTGGACGCCCTTCTCGCGCAGCGCCTCACACTCCTCATTGGTGAGCACGCCGTCACCGACGACGTCGTTGAGCATGTCCGGTTCCAGCTTGTCGATCTGTCTCAGCAAGTTGCGTTGGTCCCCACTCTCCTCCGCGAGTTGATTACGCAAGCGCGTGAGGCTCTCGATCTCTTCGAGCGCAGAGCGATACCTGTCTCGAACCGCCAGCTCGTGTTCGAGATCGCTGAGCACCAATGCAGTCCGCCAACTCGAAGACTTTTTACTCTTCACGATGTCGCCGTAGATGTGATCCCCCACATACAGCACCGAGTCGCCAGGCATCGCGAGGGCGTCTTGCAACCCCTCCCGTGCGCCCCCCTGGTAGACCTTGCCGCGAAGGGGAACGTCTACGGCTTCGCCGTTCGGTTCCCCAGTGTCGGGGTCGATCTCCAGAAACTGCCGGCCCGCGTCGAAAAAGCTCGGTTTTTTACTCCCCACGATGATCCAGTCAAAGAAACTCTCCCAGCTCTCGTATGCGGGCAAGCGCCCATCGAGGAGATGAGACATCAACACCTTCGAGTAGGGGTAGTAGCTGTTCGTGAGCAAAAATAGCTTCTTGCCCGAGGAGCGCAGCTTGTGGAGCGTGATCGCCAGGTCGGGATCGTCGTCGAGAAAATCGCCTGGGCGCGCCTTGATCTCTCGCTTAATGGAGTCGTCTTGATGGGCCAGATCGATCGCCGCGCGCACGTCGTGCCACGCCTCCGCGTAGCTCGGGACCTCGCCCGGTGCGAACAACTCAGGCGCGCTGTCGATGAGCTCCACCACCTTCGCGAACACGGTGATCTCCGGCAGGGCGAACAGGGTGTCCGCCCACGCAAATCGATCCGGATCTTGGCCGATGCGCTGGGCCGAGTACATGGTGGTTCGCTCTGAGCTGCTCATGCGACGGTGACCGTGAAACGCCCGTCCCACGTACCCGTGACGATCGAGCTTGAGCAGGTTGCCCTCTTGCTTGTCGACGATGAGTCCCCGCATGGCGAAGTCGAGATCCACGCGGAGTGAAGACAGCGACTCTGGATATCCCTGTGCCAGCAGTTTCTCTACGGTGACATCGAGGCTCAGCTGCTCCATCGCGGCCTGCTTGTACACTGCGAGCGTGTAGTCCATATCAAAGCCGATCGCCTCGATGGACTCGAAGTCGAGATCGCGGTTCGTAAAGATCCGCTGGGTCTTTGGCGGGTCCGATGCTTCGCCTCCGAGCGCCTCGAGGACGAGCTCGCTGATTTCTTCGCTCACTGTGCGCCCTCCCTCGCGGACATGTCCCGCGCTCGAACGCTCACGCTTCGCGGTGGACCCATCCCCAACGCCCGATCGAGGAGTCGACCCAGTTTCGACGCCACGCCACCCAGGGGCGAGCAGCTACGGCGAGGTCGCCGCCGCATAGTCATCGGAGCACACGGAAACGCTCGCGTTGTCGTTGTTATGACCACCGCCATAGCCTTCATCTGGAGTCTGGAGACTCCACGCTTGCACGCCGCTCAAGGGCGCGAGCGCGAGTTCTTGCTCGATGACGATGGTCGAGTTTCGAACGGTCGCCGAGGCGGTCAACACCACGCGCCGATCCGCGTCGTTGAGCCACGAACTCGCCGCGTCCACCGCGTTCGCGCTGCTGGGTCGGAAGACCTCGGCGACGTTGTTTCGAATCCACACGGTGACAATCGCCTCCGAATCACCGCCCGCGAGCAGGTTGCTCAGGGGCCTGTCCACCCACCGCACGCTCGGGCCGGTGCCGCCCACGGTCGGAAGATTGACGACGGCGCCAGGGCGCATGCACGGCATGCCGGAGCAATCACTAAAACCTGACAGCGCCTGCGCCCGAAACCCAGTGGGGTTGGCGCCCGAACCAGCCGCGGGGATGCAGTCGCCGGCCTGCGTTGAACAATCCGCGGTGGCTCCAGTCCCGGTGAGCGCCGTCGCGAGGATGGCCTCGACAGCGCTCGGATCTTGCGCCACCTGTTGACGATACAACGCGCCCGCGAGCTGCACTGCCGCGTGCGCCGACATCGTGGCCCGCTCACGCGCCACCATCGCGCCGGACTCAGAGAGCTCACGGTTGGCGGATTGCATCACGAGTAATCCCACTGTCATGAGTGCGATCAGCAGCAGCATGACGCTGACCATCGCTGAACCCCGCTGAGACTGACGCCGAATAATGTTCTGTGTTGCCATGGTTCCGTTCCTCTTGTTGTGACCTACATGCTTGGATTTCGCCACCGGAGATTGGGCGGTGTGAACGACTCCGATACCGTATAGTACTCTCTTCCCGGGACCGTGGAGTCGACTTCTGGCCGGTCTTCAATGGGAAACAACACCGTCGGAGCGCCGTCAAATGTGGACAATTGGCGCGATTTGCCCGCGATAGTCACTCGGACCGTCTGAGGGCTCATACGAAAACCCGGACCGGTGCGCTGCTCCGATGGGGGCCCGCTCGACTCCCACGTAGATGCGCGGAACTCGCCGCTTCCATAGTAGACGCAATCGGGGGCCCACTGCTCATTCACCGCGTTCCCGAGCCACTCATCATTACCGCGATCGTTGAGCCACTCATCCACGCGCGTGTTCGTCGGTCCCCCCATGGTCTCCCCTCGCTCGCCATAGTCGGTCGAGAAATTATCGGGGGGTTGGACGAAACCATTCGTCACCTGCGGCGAGGTCGCCGACCAGCCGTCACATCCCACAGCGATCTGTAGATCTTCAATCATGGGGCCCACGGCAATTCGCGGCAGGTTCACCACGTTGCCCGCAGCGCCAACCCCGGGGATGTGCAGTTGAGCCAGCGGACAATTCGATCCCGTCTGGCAGCCCGGCACGCCCACGCCCACGCTCCCCGTGCTGGTCGGATCGGTGTCGGCGTTGAACCCGATGAGATCGGTGCGAACCAGATACGGGACCGTTGGCGCTGTAAAATCAATCTCGTACCGCGACCATCGCAACCGTCCCAAAGGCACGATCATTCGCGCCGTAGTCGGCGAGTCCGCGCCGCTGGGATCCCAATCGACGCCCCTGACTGGATCGGTGCTGCCGTACACGGGCTGCGTCCCCGGCCCGAGCAGCTCTCCGAGGTTGGCGTTGAAGCCCGAGACGCTCGCCACTGGGATTTGCCACTGGCCATCCGCTGCCCCCGCCTCGATGGGCCCCGTCACCTGCAACAGCGCGCACTGGCCTTGCGCCTGCGCCTCGTAGGTCTGGTAGGTCGACGCGGGCTGCAGATTGTCTCGTGCAACCGCGAGGAAGCTTCCGGGCGGCATCAACTGCCGCACCCACGCCAGGGCCGACGCGTCCGCGCTGCTCAACACAGCCGCGTTCGATTCCCCGATGATCACCGCGTTGGGATCCGAAGCTGTCGGTACTGTAACGCTCCGAAAGATCCCGCTGCCCGCGGTGAAGTTTCGTTCCCCTAAGATCACATCAAAGCTATCTGCTGCGCTCTCGAAGGACGCCGAGGTGACCGCCCCGCCGCTGATGTCACCCAAGTTCACCGCGAGCGAGTCCGAGTTGTCGGCGCTGCTGCGCCAGTGCGCCTGGAGGCCATCTCGAAGGACCCAGTACGGTTCAGAGGTCGTGGGATCGAGCACGACGTCCGAGGCGAGACTGCCGTTGTCGTCGGGCGCGCCGGGGTTGATCAATGCGCCTGCACCCGAGTTGGCGTCCGGTGACCACACCCGTAGCTCGCTGCACACACGGGCGAAGCCCAAGCCCGAGGAGCGGATGTCCCGCCCCATGGTCCACATGGCTCCCTCGAGCGCCTGATTGATACGAACCGAGCGATGGTGCAGGCTGGCCGTCCCCTGTTGGATGCTCGAGAAGGCGAACATGCCCGTCAAGACGATGCTCCCAACCAGAATTGCCATCATCAGCTCGATGAGGGTAAAGCCTCCAGAACCGCGCCGCGCGTCCAATGCCGTCAATTTTCGTTGATTCATGGGCTCGTCACTCCTCGATTATCCATGAGCACCGTTCGAAGCTCCACCGAACGACCCCACGACACGAAGTTCGCATCTGCTGGATCAATGTTTTCCGGCACCATGCTCGCGGCGGTCGCGGTCGCTGGCGGGGGCGCGTTGGAGGCTGTCGTATCCACCCACATGACCTGCACCACCAATTGCACGCCCACGATCTCCGCTGCGGTGGCCGCCGACTCCGGGATCGGCAGCACACTGCGATACACCGAGAAGAACTGCTCGCGAACACCGGGACGAGTCACGTTGAGCGGATCGTCGACTGGCGGGCCGCGAAAATCGGAGATCGGTCGCGTCGCGGCGGTATCCGTGTACGGGGGGAGCGCCGCTGCACCAGAGAAGTCCGTGGCGAGCAGGTCAGGGAAGCCGCGCGCGTTAAGCTCCGCGATCGCGCTTTGGGCGACTCGCTCGCCCTCGCGAATCTCTGTCGCCGCACGTTGCGCTTCAATGCCACGAGATTGCATCGCTGCCATCCCGACCACCGCGATCACGAATACAACGAGCGCCATCATCACCTCGAGCAACGAGAAGCCTGCGCTCGCGCCTCTGCCTCGCATCTGCGGGTGACACACTGCCTGATGATCACTGGTCATATTGCACTCCGCCCACGGCCCGCACGAGCCCTCCAGGATAAATTTCGATGAGGGTTGCGGTTCGTGCATCATCAAGTCTCTGGTCCACCACCGGGATCATCACTCCTGCGCCAAACAACGGGACCTGCGCCCCGGTGACCTCCAACGAAAGCTCTCCGCTTGGCAAAAACACGATCCGCGTAAGATCGTTGAGACAGTCACTGCCGCGGGCGACCGCGACGGCCTGGGAAGGCGGGCGAATCCCGACTTCAACGGGATAAATACACGCGGGAGATTCCCCAAACTTCGCGTCATTGTCCCCCACGTAGTTCCGGTCGAACTCCGAGAGGGCGAGATCCTCAAGCAGCACCGCCGTCCCGTAGGTAGCGCTCGCCAACACGGGATCGAGCCACCACAGCTGGGTCAGCACCTCGCCGTTGGTCTCCGACAACTCGAGCCACACCTGGGTCTGGTTGAGCGTGGCGGTAGTGCGCGCTCGAATAACCATCCCCCGAACGTCCGCCGTGTAGCGCGCGAGCACAGAATCGAACTTGTTTTGTCCGATGCTGACGAAGGCTATCGCCGCGAATATTGTGATGATGGCGATCACCACCAACATTTCGATCAACGTGAAGCCGCGTTTGCGTGATTTGCGCAGACGTACCTCCCATACTTTTTTGCGTAGCTTCGCAACGGAATGCATAGAGCGGGGCCTTTCGAGGGCGCTGGGAATACTACCCTGTGTTGGGAGGAGCGCGTAAAACATGGAAGTAAGCCGAAACGGAAATTCTGGTCCACCCGCGGCGGCGGACACGCCCGCGACATCTGCAACCCCCGTGCCCGACGAAGCTGACCGGCCGGTTCAAATTCTCCATGGGGGGCCCTGAGCGCGCTCTTTCGCGCTCTTTCGGGCTCTTTTTCGAGAGCCCGAGTCAGTCATTGTCTCTTTTTGTGTCCTGGGTTACAGTTTCCGCACATGAAAGGCGCACCTGCTAGCGAGCCGGCCTCCCGGAACAACCGAATTGAGTGGCTTTTGCGCAAGATTCAGCTGCTTGAAGGCCTCGAATCCTTCGAATACCAGCAGCTCGTGGAGCACGCAGAACTGTACGAACTCGCCCGCCGGCAGGTGATCTATTTGCGAGGAGATCCGGGCGACTCGATTTATTTCGTCCACGGCGGCCGCGTCAAATGCAGCAAGGTGACCCGGGATGGGAAAGAGCTCACCCTCGCGTACCGCGGAGCCGGTGAGTGTTTTGGGGAGCTTGAGGTCTTCGGCCAAGAGCCCCGTGACGAGATGGCGGAGGCCATGAAGAACGCCATCATCACCTCCATCCCGGCCGAATTAATGCTCTCGCTCCTCGAACGTCACCCGGTCATGTGCCGAAAGTTCGCGATGCTCATCGCCCGTAGGCGGCGGGCCATGGAGACAAAGCTTGAGCACCTCGTGTTTCGTGACGTGCCCGCGAAGCTCTCCGCGTTGCTGCTCGAGCTCGCCGAGGACTTCGGCGTCCCCCACGAGGAGGGGACCTCCATCAGCCTGAAGATCACCCACCAAGAGATGGCCAATCTTATCGGCTCGACCCGTGAAACGGTCTCTCTTACCTTGGCGCAGTTTCGCGACAACGAAGCAATCTTGATTAACGGTCGCACTGTGACCGTCACCTCCAAAACGCGACTGCGGGCGCTGATCTAGTCGGCGTACCCGGCGCGAGATGCCAGGCTTCGAGCCAGATCGATCGCCGCGAACATGCTCGATGGATTGGCGAGGCCGGTGCCGGCAATGTCGAAGGCCGTGCCGTGATCGGGAGAGGTGCGGACGTAGGGCAGCCCAAGCGTGAGGTTCACCCCGTCATGAAAGTGGGCGAGCTTAAACGGTCCAAGACCTTGATCATGATACATCGCGACCACGCCATCGAAGTCACCCGCCTGGTGTCTTGGGAACGCGGTGTCCGCGGGTAAGGGACCCTCGAAGACGATATGTCGACCGCTCCCCCAACGACTCAACTCCTCCACCGCCGGGGCGATTATCTCGGCGTCTTCCACCCCTAGCATACCGCCCTCTCCCGCATGGGGGTTGAGGCCAAGCACGCCTACCCTCGGCGAAGCGACGCCGAACCATCGCTGCAGCGCCGCGCCCAGCAGCCGCCCCACCGCCGCCACCCCGACGGTGCTCACCCGATCGGCCACCTCCCGAAGCGGCACATGGATGGTGACCAGCGCCACCCGCAAGGTCGGACCCACCAGACACATCGCGAAGGAATCGACCCCCGAAGACGTCGCCAGATATTCAGTATGACCGGGGAAGCCAAAACCCGCCCGCTGGCAGGCGAGCTTCTCGATCGGCGCCGTCACCAACCCGCCGAAGGTCGTGGTGTCCAGGGCGCTCACCGCCGCCTCCAGCGCCTCCACTTGGGAGGTAGGATCCCGGGGTCCGCTCGAACGCGCAAAAACTTCCGGCCCCACGAGGAGGCTCGTCGCGCGCTCAAGACCCGACGCCGCCCAAGGCTCCCCCCCCCGTCCAGCGGCCTCAAGCACGTCGCGCCGCGCGAAGACGCGATCTCCTGGCACGAGCTTTCCCGCAGCGCAGGCGCGGAGGATGAGCTCGGGCCCGATCCCTCGCGGGTCTCCTTGAGTCACGGCGAGCGCAGCGCGGCGTGATGAGGACGTGGCGGACATGACCGTTTCAATCTACCATCTACGCGAAGGATGCGAAGACCTGCGCCACGAGTCCGGCTCTGCTTGCGTCGCCGACGCCGACAGCATTCGCGCGCCCTCGTGACCGCGCTGGGCTGCCTGTGCCTCCACGGCAGCCTCGCGAGCGCCGCCACAAAACCGAAGCGCACCAAGCCCCCCCTGGTCGCCGAGGCCTCGCGCGAGGCGAACGCGCGGGCCCAGCAAACGAAGCAGCAGGCGCGACGCCAGCGGAGCCAGCATTCGAACGCCCACGACGCCGTGCGCGTACCCAACGCGGGGAGCCCCTCGGTTCACTCACGGTCGCCCACCTACCCCATCTCCGTGACCGGATGGAGCGCGACGCTCGATCGCCCGCGTTTCGATGACCGCCGACGGCGAGGCCCCACCTCCGCGCCCGTGCGCCCTTGGACAAGCGTCCTCAGCCCTGGGCTCAAGTTCCGCTTCGAGCTTTACTTCAGTGGCAATCCCACGGGCACGGTGGAGGCCTCGGTCGCCTCGCTAATCCCGGCGACCGGCCGCGAGTCCGCTCGCGGCCTCGGCGACACGGTGGAGTTGCGGGCGTACGCGAGCACCTCCGGCGTGCTCGGGATGTTCGCCACGGTGGAGGACGAGATGTCGAGCTTTGTCGACGCCCGCTCTGGAGCGAGCGTCTTCGCCACCAACATCGTCCGGCGAAGCGGTCTCATGACCCCATACAAGCTCCGCGTGACAAAGACCTCCTTTGAAGGCCGGGGCTTCGCCCGGGTGGTCGACCAGAAAGATGAGCGGCGGCGGCAAGTCGCCACAAGACTCCCGGAGCGAACCCTGGACCCCCTGAGCTTAATCGCGTGGGTGCGCTCGCTGCGGCTCAACCCCGATGAGCGAGCTGTGGCGCACACGTTGGACATCCGAACCCTCTTGCGCGTGGACATCGTCTCTCGTGGACGGACCCCACCCTCCACCCTCCCCTCGCTCGCGACCGCACTCGGAATAGAGAAAGGCGACCTCGAGCTGCTCGAAGGCACCATGACCCGTGTCAATCGATTTGGAGAGCCCGTGAAGGGCAAGGAACCGTACACCTTTCGAGCGTGGGTTTCGGCCGATTCACGGCGGATCCCGGTGATCATGGAGACGAATATCTGGGTGGGCACCCTCCGACTCATCCTCGCAGGCTACGATCCGCCGCGCGAATCCGCAGGCGTGTCCGTCGACCCGTCTGAACGTTGATGGCCCCCTATCTCGCCGCAGGTTTGCTATACTCCGGGCTTCCAGGACGGAGGCCCTCCGCCCGGTCCCGGTCCTCAAATCGTCCATCCCCGCCTCTCTCCCTCGTCCGAAACCCACCATGCAGTACCGCCCCCTCTTCAAACTCGACTCCGGCGGTATGGCGGAGGTTTATGTCGCAGAAGCAGAAGCGATGGCCGGATTCACCCGCCGCGTCGCCATCAAGCGTATCCTCCCCGGGCTCCTCAAAGACGAGAAGTTCGTACGCATGTTTTTGGATGAGGCGCGCCTGAGCCTCAACCTCAACCACGCCAACATCGTCTCCGTCTTCGACATCGGAAAGTCGGACAACACGTACTTCATTGTCATGGAGTACGTGGAGGGGACCAACCTCAAAAGCCTGCTTGAGCATTTCTCCTCCCACGGTCGCAGGCTCCCCGTCGCGCTCACGGTGTGGCTCCTCATTGAGATGCTCAAGGGCCTCGACTACGCCCACAGCCTCCGTGACGAGCAGTCGGGCGACCCCGTCGGGATCGTGCACCGAGATGTCTCTCCACCGAATATTTTGATCTCGTGGAACGGCGAGGTCAAGCTGACAGACTTTGGCCTCGCCAAAGCCACTACGCAAGTGGAGTCCACCGACCCTGGCGTTGTGAAGGGCAAGTTCAGTTACCTGTCACCAGAGGCGGCGCAGGGCCAACAGGTCGACCTGCGCACCGACATCTTCGCCGTCGGCATCCTCGGCTTTGAGATGCTCACAGGGCGGAGATTATTCCTTGGCAAGACCGACTTTGAAACCGTCGAGAAGATTCGAGCGGCGGAGGTCCCCCCCGTTGCGGAGATCAACGACGAGGTCCCCGAGGATCTCGAGAAGATCCTCCGCAAGGCGCTCGCCAAGGATCCCGACCAGCGATACACCACCTCCTCAGCATTCGCCGACGACCTCGTAGGAGTCCTCTTCTCCCACCGACTGCGCGTGAGTGACAGAGACCTCAAACAGCTGCTGGCGGAGTACCGCGCCACCCGAAAAGAACAAAGTGGCGCCAAGCTTAAAGTCAGCAGCGGGAACGATCTCATCATGGGACTCCTCGCAGACGAGATGACGAGCTTCCGCTCCATTGAGGATGTGGAAGACGACTCCCTCATCGACGGCGCCCAACCACTTGACACCTTGATGGGCGGCGAGCTCCCCTCCATTGACGACCTCACCGGCGGACTGGACTTCGACAGCCCCATCCCCAGCGATGTCCCCCGGGCCAAGGCAAACACGGCGTCGGGCCCGATGGGAAAGAGCCCTCCGCCCAAGCAATCCGGCGGATCGGCCAAATACGTCCTGCTCTTGCTCTTGCTGGCAGCCGCTGGCGCTGGCTGGTATTTTTTCATGGGCCCCGGCAAGGGGACGCTGCCGCTTTAGGCGACAGCGCGAGGCCGTCCGTCATGGGACCGACGCCACTCCCTTCGACTGCAAAACGCCATGAGTGAAGCCGCAGACAGCACATCGAATGGACGCTCCTCGGGCGACAACGTCCGCTTGATCTCGCATCCATCGAGCGGGCGGGTGCTCTGCGTCGGCGGCGGAGACGTCACCCGGGTCAGCACGCTCCTGCAACATTCCCAATACCAGGTGAGCAAGCTCGCCGCCGCGGCCCCCGACGACCGCATCACCACGCTCGTCGCGACCTTCATCCCAGACATTATCTTCGTCAACCTCCCCGCGGAGGACGACAGGAGCCTCGCTATTTTGGAGCTGCTCGCCTACGACCGGCGCACCAATGGGATCCCGATCGTCGCGGTTCTCGGGGCGGCGACGCCCGAGGCGAGATGCATCGAAGCCTACGGTCGCAGCAGCTGCGACTTTGTCCGCGCCGACGCGACCGCAACAGAGATCCTCGCGAAGACCCACCTGCTCTTGAGACTCTCGAGGTCGCGCACCCCCGGCCCTCCGGTCCTCGCCTCGGCGCCATCCAGCGAGCGCGCCGCCAACGACGACGCGAAGGCGATCCGACTGCGGGATCAAGACACCGGTCTTTGCACCAAAGAGTATCTGTACCACCGCATCTCGAGCGAGGTGACCCGCGCGCGCCGTTACGAGCGAAGCCTCAGCGTGCTCGCCATCCGCTGCGGTGCCCACAACTCTCAAGCCGCACATCGTTCCATCGCGGGGAAACTCCGGGGCATCCTGCGCAGGCCAGATGTTGTTGCTAATTTTGGTGAAAATTATTGGATCGCGCTGCTTCCAGAGGCAGAGGTGAGCGACATCCACAACCTCATGGACAGGCTCCGCACGGAACTCTCCGAATTTGGCGTCTGCGCCTTCGGTCGAGCGGGGCTCGACCACGACGGTGGCATGGGCGCTCACACCCCCGAAGAACTCATCCACGCCGCGCGCGAGAAGTGCGACATCGCTGAACCGCCGCCGCCCTCCGCATGAGGGCGTGCCTGCGCCGGTGTGTTAGCGTCACCGCATGCTCCAGCAGTTCCGCGGCACCTCTCCTCGCATCTTCGACGGCGCCTTTGTCCACGAAATGGCGGTGCTCATCGGCGCCGTGGAAGTAGGAGCCGAATCAAGCATTTGGCCGAACACGACCTTGCGCGGAGACGACGGACCGATCATCGTGGGCGCACAGACGTCGATTCAAGACGGCACCACCATTCACTGCACGGAGGGATTCTCGCGCACGACCATCGGAGACCGCGTGACCGTGGGGCACAACGTCATCCTGCACGGGTGCACGGTCGGTGACGACTGCCTCATTGGGATGGGAGCGATCGTGCTGGACAACGCCAAGGTGGAGGCGGGCGCCCTCGTCGCTGCGGGATGTGTAATCCCAGCGGGGAAAGTCGTCGAAGCCGGGACGATGGTGGTTGGGAATCCGTTCCGCGTCGTCCGCACATGCACCCAAAAGGACCGCGCCTTGATTGAGTTCTCGTGGAGAGCCTACGTGAAACGAACCGCCGACTATCTCGCGGAAGCGGCGGCGGCAGCGGCAGCCTCGACCGTGAACGACCGATGATGATTTCAACCCGAAAGCGCGTGGTCACGATTTCGGAAGACTTGTGCGCCTACCTGCGACGTCACGGGCGCGAGGTGGCCCTGCCCTTGATGTACGAGGACCTGCTCCGCTATGGAGACACCACCCCCGTCTACGACAAACACGGCCGCGACACGCTCTGGGAGACGGTGCTGTACCCAGCGGTCGAGCGCTCCCAGATCGCTACGCAGCTCGTCGAGACCTACGCGATGCTCAAGGTGAAGGGGGACACCTCACTCATGCGACACCTCGTGACAGATCGGGTCGACGTGTGCAGCTTCGGCAACACCCAGCCCTTCCGCGTTCGAATCCTCAACACCCTCAACGAGAACTTTGACTACTTCTACGTCAAACGTGCCGACGCCTCACGCGTCTATGGCCTCGAACTTGAGCACATTTTGTCACCCAATCGTATCGCCTACCTCTCGTGTCACAACACGATTATCGAGGAGCATATCTCCGGGATTCCTGGTGACGTCTTTTGCCGTGACTACCTCGAGGGGGTTCACCTCGACGAGGTTCGGCTCGCCAAAGAATTTGTGAAGTTCAACGAGCGCTGCTTCATTCGGCTCCTCGGTGACATGCACTCCGGGAACTTCGTGGTGGACATGACGCCGGATTTTGATGAGACCGTCTACCGAATCCGCGCCATCGACTTCGATCAGCAATGCTACGAGCCGCGCTGTTCGGTGTACCTGCCCCAGTACTACAAGGAGAACAACCCGATCATCTTCCTCGGGATGCGGACCATGACCTCCGAGACGACCCTGCAGTACCGCGAGGAGGAGCGCACCCTCACACGAATTCGGGCGGAGTCGGAGCGGACGAGAATCGAAGACCTCCTCACCACCATGGCGGGCGATGTGCTCGCGCCCACGGAACATGTAGAGCAGCTCGCGTCGGAGTTGAGCCAGCACTACAACGACACCCGCTTCCTCACCTGCTCGAGCATGGGGGCCCTCGTTCGCGCCTCCCTCCGCACGATTGAAGAGGCCGGATGAGCGATCCGCGGCGTTGCCGCACGGACACAAAAGTCCTTTGCGTCCGTGGTCGTCCGTGTCACACATGGGGGGTGAACGTGACATATCCAGGAGGACGTGCACTCCAGCGAGCAGCGTTGCGGGTCACGCTCGCCGTCGCCCTCACGACCCCGATGACGGCAGCGGCGGTCTCAACGACGGAGGACGCTACCGCAGACGCAGTCCTCAACATTCGCGTCACGAACGTCCGCAGCGAGAGCGGGCACGTGTTGTTGCTCGTGTTCAACGACGCCTCGGGGTTTCCAAACGTGAGCGGGAAGGCCGTGCACCGAGTCCGCATCCGCGCGCAAAAAGGTCGGGTGTCTCACTCGGTCCCGGGGCTCCCTCCAGGTCGATATGCGATCACGGTGGTTCACGACGAGAACGACAACAAGAAGCTCGACAAGAACCTGTTTGGGATCCCCAAAGAGGGGTGGGGCACCTCCAGAAATCCGCGGCCGCGCACCCGCGCGCCCCGCTGGTCCGAATCGTCGTTCGCGCTTGAGGCGAGCGCCAACAAGGCCGTCGCCATCTCGTTGCTGTATCCCTAGCCGTCGAGGTAATCGGGGAGCACAGGGCGTCTGTTCTGCTCGAAGATCAACGCGGTCTCAATGTGGCCCACGGCTTCGTGAGCGGTGAGACTCGTCCAGGTCAGGTCCCGCAGATGCTCTGTGTCACGCACGGCGACCTCGATGAGAAAGTCATCCGCGCCCGACAACTGGTAGACCGAGATCACCTCCGGGAGCGTCCACACATGGGCGGAAAAACCTTGAAAGTCTTCGCGCCCGTGGTGTCGCAGCCTCACGGACACCATGGCCCGAATGCCGATCCCAAGGGCCTTGGGATCGATGTCCACCGTCGCCCGCCGCAACACCCCTGAACTCCAAAGACGGCGCACCCGCTCGAGGCAACTCGACGGGGACAGTCCCACCGTCGCAGCCAAGGTCTTGTTGGCGCACCGACCATCATTTTGCAGTGCTGCCAAAATCGCTCGGTCAATTTGGTCAAGCGTCATCTCACAACTCTACTTTGATATTTAATTCTGTTGAAGACGGCATTTACTTGATTATCTTATTGCTCAGAACTCATCGCAGGAACTTTACGATGTTCTCAACCATTCAAACCGAAGAATACGCATTGCGCAAAACCCGCAAAACAGGGCCCGCTTTGGACATTCGCCACCGCGAAAGCCCGAAGGAGGCCACCACCTCGTGCCTGGTCCGCCTCGGGGTTGCGATGCATGAGGTGGGGTTCGCCTCCCACGAAATCGAGTCGAATGTGCGAGACGCGGCGGCTGCCCTTGGTACGACCGCCGAGGTTTTCGCGACCCCGACCGCCTTGTTCATGGGCCTGGGACCTCAAGGCGCCCAACGCACCTTGCTTCACCGGCTCGAACCCGCCGATGACGATATCTCGGGCATGGCGGACCTCCTCGACATCTCGACCGGAATTTGCAGCGGGAAGCTGACCCCCCAGCAAGCCGACCTGCGACTTGAAGAGTTCCGCCACGCGCGAACGAAGCCACCGTCGAGGCGAGCCCACGCCATCTGGATCGTCGCGTTCGCGCTGTCGAGCGCGGGGGCGGCCGCGCTGTTCGGGGGCGGCATCGCCGAGGTTTGCGTCGCCTCGGCGCTCTCGACACTCGTCGCATGCATCGCGCGGCTCACTCCCATCGGCACGGCCCCCGTGCTCAGCGAATGCGTGATCGCGATGACTTGTAGCTTTGGAGCCTCGTTGGCGGGCAGCTTCGGATGGATCTCCGCCCCCGACATCGTGACCCTGTCCTCGATCATCATCTTCCTCCCAGGGCTGTCCATGACCCGAGCGCTCGCGGACCTCGCCCGTCGTGACCTCGCCGCGGGGACGGCCCGGCTCATGGGCGCGCTGACCGGATTTCTCTCGCTCGGGCTCGGCGTCGCGCTGGGCCACGCGCTCACCCGGGGCACCGTCGATCTCCTCGGCCTGCCCGACGCGATCGCCTCCGCTCCGGCGACGCACTGGTCGCTAAAAGTGCTCGCCAGCCTCGTGACTCCTCCCGCGCTCGCGGTGCTCCTCAACGCGCGTCGTCGTGAGGTGCTCGCGATCGGCGTCGGCACCTTGATCGCGTCCCTGGGAACGCAGTTTGGTGCCGCGCTCGTGGGACCCAATCTTGGCGTCGGTCTCGGGGCCCTCGCCCTCGGTGTGTTCGCGAACCAGTGGGCGAGCCGGAGGAGCCGACCCACCGCCACCATCCTGGTCCCTGGCCTCATCCTCCTCGTGCCCGGCACCATGGGGCTGCGAAGCTTGGAGTTGTTGATGAGCGCGCAGACCGTGGACGGCATCACCATCGCCTTTGAGACGATCTGGGTCTCCGCGGCGCTCGTCGCGGGGCTGGTCGTCGCCAACGCCGTCAATCCACCTTCCCGAGTCACGCGGCGCGCTCCGCTCTTCGTGGACGACTCCAGGGACGCCGCGGGCCACGCCGCTCGTCGCCCAGCCCCCCTCACGCCGCACGGCGCTGCTTCTTAATCGTGGCGCCGCTCCCCCGTGCCCGTTCCTTGATAGGCTCTCGGGACATGAGCGCGGAGCGATGGGAGTTTTGGATCGACCGAGGCGGCACATTCACCGACTGCCTCGGCCAGCCCCCTGGGGGCGGACCGATGCGCGCCGTGAAGGTGCTCTCGTCCGACCAGGCACCGCTCAAGGGGATTCGACAAATCCTCGATCTTGACCCCCGTGACCCCATTCCCCCGTGCGACGTCCGCATGGGAACCACTGTCGCGACGAACGCACTCCTCGAGCGTCGCGGCGCCCCCACGGCGCTCGTCGTCACCGCCGGCTTCGGCGACCTGCTCGAAATCGGCGACCAAACACGACCCGATCTCTTCGCCCTCAACATCCGCAAGCACGAGCGCCTCTGCACCCGCACCCTCGAGGTCAACGCGCGCCTCGATGCCACGGGCGCGGAGCTCTCGCGGCCCACCGAGTCGATGCTCCGCGCTGGTCTCGCCGCGCTGCGAGCCGAAGGGATCCTCTCTCTCGCCGTGCTCGTCATTCACTCCACCCTCAACCCGGCGCTCGAACAATGGATCTGCGCCGTCGCGCGCGACATGGGTTTCTCCCATGTGACCGCGTCCCACGAGCTGTATTCGGGCGCTGGCATGCTCGCTCGAGGCGACACCGCAGCGACGAGCGCCTACCTCACCCCCCTGCTCGCAGACTACCTGCACACGATCGCCTCCTCGCTCCCCGGGAGTTCGTTACAGCTGATGGCGTCGAGCGGCCGGCTCCGGCGCGCGACCCAGCTGAACGGACAAGAGGCGGTCTACTCGGGGCCCGCCGGTGGCGTAGTGGCGTGCGCTCAGCTCGCACGCACGCACCGGCTCACCCAGGTCATCGGCTTTGATATGGGGGGCACCTCCACCGACGTGTATCGCTACGCCGGCACGCTCGAGCGGCGCAGCGAACAGCTCGTGGATGGCATCAAGATCCGCGCCTCCATGCTCAAGATCGACACGGTCGCGGCGGGCGGAGGATCGATCTGCCGCGTCCACCGCAAGCGACTTATGGTGGGCCCCGAGAGCGCTGGCGCGATGCCAGGTCCCCTCTGCTACGGCGACCCCTCGGCGACCGCGCTCACGCTGACCGACGTGAACCTGTACCTCGGTCGCATCTCACCAGAGCGCTTCCCTATCCCTCTCCATCGCGCGCCCGTCCACGACGCCCTCGTCACCATGAGCGCCGCGCTCGCCGAGGTCGGCGTACGCCAAAGCCCCGATGAGATCGCGCAAGGCTTCGTGCACGTGGCCAACGTAC
>CALKDV010000398.1 GCA_938084085.1 uncultured Nannocystaceae bacterium | reverse complement strand
CCAGGAGGCCGCGTCTGCGATATTCGACGATGCGGAGGAGATCCCGGCATCGCTTGTGGGGGCCTCCGTGGCCTTAAAAGCGGCCTGCGTCAGCCGCGATCCGCACGAGCTCGGTGAGGCGGGGAAGGGGAGGGTTGTCTTGAACCTCGGTCACACCGTTGGACACGCGCTTGAGTTGCTGTCTGCGTTCGAGCTTGCGCATGGGGAAGCGGTGGGGCTTGGGCTTCGAGCCGCGGCGCGGTTGTCCGAGCGGCGCGGTCTTTGCGACGAGGGATTGGAGACCGTGATGACGCGAGCCCTCGAGAAGCTCCGTTTACCGCGAGACCTCGACGGCTTCCTGGATCGCTACGATGACCGTCAACTCACCCGTGCCATTCACGCGGATAAGAAGCGCTCCAAGGATTCCGTGAGCTACGTGGGGCTAGAGGCCATCGGAAGGCCGAGCGTCGTGGCGCTGAAACCGGCGGAGATTGTCGGAATATTGCGTGAAGGGGCGTCAGGCTGCTAGCGTCGCCCAGAGGCCGACGATGAAGATTTCTCTGTGTTCCCCCACTGTACTCGCAACTCTCACTTTGTGTGCGCTTTTCGCGCCATCTGGATGTGTCGCCGACGAGGGTCAAAGCAGCTTGATCATCTTGGGGGCGGTTCCGCTTGAGGCGGAGGCCGACTGCGTCGCTCCTAGCAGCTCGTCCGTATGGTCCGCCGGGGGTGTCCTCGACGTGAGCTTCGCGGGTACGGGCATGACGCAACCCATCGTCGTCCAAAACCAACTTTCGCAGCAGCAAGCTACCGGCGCTGGGGGCGGTGGGATCCAAACCGGCGAGGTTCGGGTGAGTGAGCAAATTACCGAGGTGTGGTTCGCGACGGAGGGGGCCGATGCGCTCGGCCACGTGGATTACACCGTGCCGCTGGCGAGCACTTCCATCGCCCCAGGGGCCAGCCAAGGCCTCTTTTTGGAGATGCCCTCCTCTATCGTGGACGAGGTGCGAGATCGCGTGACTGCCCAGTTCGGGAGCCAAGTGACCGTGCCTATGCTGATGAAGGCACGCATTCGCGGCCTGCGCTCAGGGACCGGTACCGGCAGGGAAATCGAGTCACGCGAGTTCACATTTCCGTTTGACGTCTGCTTCGGGTGCTTGCGCGCCTGTCTCAGCACGACCGTCTCGGTAGACGATGGCATGGGCAACACCACGGACACGGACCTTTGTACCGTCGACAACTGCGCGAATAATCCTGGCCTCACCGGCGGGTCTTGCGACAACGCCTACGGCGGCCCCGTATACCCTGCGTGTTGTACCGGCGTGGCAGAGGACTTCCCCGCCGCGTCGTGCATGTAGCACTATCGCTCGCGAGGAATGCTGCGCCCCGAGCCCTCGGGTTGGGGCGTGAAATGCGCGTGCGGCTTGCGGCTTGACCCAGCGGGACCGGGTCTGCGAACCTTCGACCGCGCCATGAACGACATATTACAAAAGATCGTGAACGAAACTCCCGGGGCTCGCGCCGCGATTTTGATGGGTTTCGATGGGATCGCGGTGGATCAGTTCGTGGATCCGGACGTGGAGGATCCTGATATCGAATCGATGGCAATGGAGTTCTCCTTTCGGTTCATCGAGCTGCGTACTGCCGCGGAGAGTCTCGGCATGGGCGCGCTCAGTGACATCACCGTGAAGGCGGAGTTTGGCACGTTCCTTGTGCGGGTCCTCACCGAGGAGTACTTCTCCGCCACGTTGCTCGGTGAGACCGGTCACTTTGGAAAAGGTCGCTGGCTGCTGCGCTCGACCGCACCTCAACTCGCTGGAGAACTCTAAGCGCGACCGCTCGCCCATGGCCGCATCGTCCCATCGCGTGCTGGTGCTGCATGGACCCAACCTTAACCGGTTGGGTCTGCGGGAGCCGAGCGTGTACGGCACGACGACGCTGGACGAGCTCAACGCACGACTTGAGGCCTACGGGTCCGCTCGCGGGCTCGCGGTGGAGTGTGCGCAGGAAAATTCGGAGGGGGCGATGATCGACGCCATCCACCGGGCTGCCGATCTCGACGGCTTGGTCATCAACCCTGCGGGATATACGCACACGAGCGTGGCGTTGCACGATGCCTTGCTATCAGTGCCGACTCCAAGTATCGAGGTGCACCTGACCAATCTTTACGCGAGGGAGTCGTTTCGACACAGCTCGGTCACCGCGGCCGCGTGCAGCGGCGTTATTATGGGGCTGGGCCCCGCAAGCTACGAACTCGCCCTGGACTACCTGCTCTCCACCCTCACGACGAACAACGCCGAACCTGACCATGTCTGATTCAAAGCTTCCCGATGTCACCTATGTGCGCGAGCTCGCCAAGGTATTCAAGCAGTACGGTCTCGATGAAGTCGAGATCGAAACCGGCGAGCAGCGCGTTCTGCTGCGCAGGGCCGGAGCCGCGGCAGCGACCACCGTGGTGACCACCGCAGCGCCTGCCCCGGCAGCGCCGTTGGCCGCGGCGGCTGCGCCCGCCGCCGCTCCCGCCGCCGCAGCGACTGCCAACTCGGACGCACCGGTGGAGGAGGGGGACTTCATCACCTCGCCCTTCGTGGGGACTTTTTATGCTCGACCCAAGCCCGAAGATCCATCCTTCGTGAAGGTGGGCGACACGGTCGCCGCGGGAGCCACCGTGTGCATCGTGGAAGCCATGAAGCTGTTTAATGAGATCCAAACCGAAGAGCCGGTGGAGATCCTTGAGGCACTTGTCGACGACGGCAAGATGGTCGAATTCGGCGCAAAACTCTTCAGGATTAGGCGAGCGTGACGGGACAGGTTTCAAAGGTGCTCATCGCGAACCGCGGTGAGATCGCGCTCCGCGTCATTCGGGCGTGCCGGGAGATGGGACTCAAGACCGTCGCCGTGTACTCGGAGGCGGACGCCCACGCGCTGCACGTGCGGTTCGCCGATGAGGCGATTTGCATCGGTCCCCCGGCGGCGCAGCAGAGCTATCTCAACATTCCCAACATCATCGCGGCGGCAGAGATCAGCGGCGCGGACGCTGTCCACCCGGGCTACGGCTTTTTGTCGGAGCGGGCGGAGTTCGCAGAGGTGGTGGAGAAGTGCGGCATGGTCTTTATTGGCCCAACGCCCATGCACATGCGGATGATGGGGGACAAGGTGCGCGCTCGGGAGACCATGATCGAGGCCGGCGTGCCGGTGCTGCCTGGTACTGGTGTCCTCAACAGCCCGGAGGAGGCCGTGAAGGCGGCTGAAGACATCGGGCTGCCCGTGATCATGAAGGCGTCGGCTGGCGGTGGCGGACGCGGCATGAAGATCGTTCGGGACATGGAGAAGATCGGCTCGACCTTGGTCACCGCCCAGGCGGAGGCGCTCGCGGCGTTCGGATGCGGTGACATGTACATCGAGCGCTATGTCGAGAGTCCACGACACGTCGAGGTGCAAGTGGTCGCCGACAACCATGGCAACGTGATCGACCTGCTTGAGCGCGAGTGCTCGATTCAACGTCGACACCAAAAACTCGTCGAGGAGGCTCCGTGCGCGACGCTCGCAGAGGACGTTCGCGAAGAGATGCTCTCCGCCGCCGTGCAGGCCGCCAAGGCCATCGACTATCGCTCTGTGGGCACGGTCGAATTCCTGCTCGACGGTGACAAATTTTACTTCATGGAGATGAACACCCGGGTGCAGGTTGAGCACTGCGTGACCGAGATGATCACCGGGGTCGACATTGTGCAAGAGCAGATTCGCCTCGCGAAGGGAGAGGCCCTCGGGCACCTGAACCGGCGTCACCGAGCGCGAGGGCACGCCATCGAGGTCCGGATCAATGCCGAGCACCCGGTGACCTTCGCGCCGCATCCCGGGGTGATCTCCGCGCTTCATTTCCCGGGGGGGACGGGGGTGCGCGTGGACTCCCATATCTACCAGGGCTACACAGTCTCTCCCCACTACGACTCGATGCTCGCCAAGCTGATCGTGCACGCTCCGGACCGTGAGCGTGCGCTGCGGCGTCTACGACGGGCGCTCGGTGAGTCGGTCGTGGAGGGAATCTCGACGAATATCCCCCTCCACCGGTGGCTTCTCAAGCAAGCGGCCTTCCAGTCGGGGGTCTACGACACTCACTTTTTGGAACTCAATCTCGACGGCGCAGCGATCCTGTCGGAGGCGCACGCTCAGGTGTAACGAGACGACGTGGCATTTCGAAGAGACAAAGTGATCGCTACGGCAGAGCGCTACTCCGCGAAGGGGCAGCACTCCAAGGCGGCCAAGAACTACCAGACGATCGTCGACAACGATCCCAAAGACACGCGCACTTGGTTGCTGCTCGCAGATTGTCTCGTCCGCGCGGGAGATACCAAGCAGGCCATTGAAAAGTACACGCAAGTCGCGAAATTCTTTGGACAGGCCAAGGACTTTCAGAAGGCGTTGGCGGTGTATCGCCAGGTGCTCAACATCGATGACACGCGTCTGGACATTCAAATCCGTTGCGCGGAGCTCTTGCGAGAGATGGGGCGGACGGCGGACTCCATCGCGATGTATGAACGGACGGCGCAGGGCTATATGCAAAATGGCAATAGCACCGATGCGTTCGCCCTATATCGGCTCGTGGTGCAGCTTGAGCCCACGCAGATCACCAAGCGTCTCCGACTCGCCGAGCTGCTCTCTCGAGACGGCCTCGTCGATGAAGCCATCAAGACCTTCCAAGAGTGCGCGGACTTCTTGTACGAGGAGTCACGTTTTGACGAGTATGTCCGCGTTTCCGAGCGCCTGCTGTATCACGACGCTGAACGACCCGCGGAGATCCGTCGGCTCGCGCACGCCTACTTGGGCACCAAGCAACCACGTAAGGCGTTGCTGAAGCTAAACCTGCTGCTGCAGTCTCACAATGACGATCCGGAGGGGCTCGAGCTGCTCGCGGAGACCATGTTTGCGATGGGCAAGGTGGAGAAGGCGTGCTCCGTCATCGCAGAACTCGCGCGCAAGCTGTCATCGTCGTCCGCCTCGACCGACGATGTGGAGACGGCCATGAGGGTCCTCGAACGGGGGCTTCAATGGAGCCCAGGCAATTCTGATCTGTCCGCGGCCAAGCGGAGGATTTCGGCGATCCATGGAGTCCCGGGCGCGTCGAAAGCGAAGTCAGAGAGCGGGATGGAGAGCCTCTCCTTTGACGACGAGGACTTTGATGATGACGAAGACGAGCTCTTAACTGGGGACCTCTCCTCTGCGGTGCTCAGCGAGTCCGAGGGCGAAGAGGGGGAAGAGGTCGACGAGATCGAGGAGATCGAAGAG
>CALKDV010000397.1 GCA_938084085.1 uncultured Nannocystaceae bacterium | reverse complement strand
GCGGAGGAGGCGAGACATCGAGCGATGGCGCGAGCGCCCTCACGTCGCCGCGAGGCGAAGGGCGATTGCAGTCCCGCGACCATCCCTTCGCGGGCGTCTTCAGAGATCTGAACGCCACGCGCACACATCATCGCGAGCGCCGTCCACAGCTTCGCTCCGTCCCGCTCTCGGAGCGGCCCATCATCGCTGCGCAGCTCGGCGAAGAGGCGGGCCACCGAGCGGCGTCCCCCTGCCCTCGCGAGGGCAAACGCGAGCCCCTCCGCCTCCGAGGCATCTCTCGCGAGCGCGTACCGCGACCAGAGCGCCTGCTCCAAGGTGTCCCTGCGGACCTCGTCGTCCACCTCTCCCGCGACGCCGATCGCGGCGTGTTGGGTTCCCTTGTAGCCACCGTCAAGCAGCTCTAGTCCGAGGGCCTGAGCCGGGTCACCTCCGATGCGCATGAGGCTCCAAATGTCCGCGTCCCGCGTCTTCGAATCACGCGCGTCCACCTCGTGACTCGCGCGCGCGAGCTGCTCCTCAAGTCGAGGCGAAGATGCGACCTCGGGCGCCGCCCCCCACCGCGCCCGCTCGACCCGAGGGTCAACGTCGGAGCGCAGCTCCACCCCCCCTGCGGGCGTCGCACCACCGGTGGGCGGGAGCTCCCGAACAGGTTCAAGCCCGCACGACGCCAACATCGCGACGGCCGTGATGGAGACTGTGAGGCATGGTTTCGCGGTACCCACGAGTGCAAGAGTAGCCTAGGCGGGCAGGTCGGGTACACTGGGGGCATGGCCACCTTCACGGGCACCATCCAGCACAACGACCTCGAAGGGGGTTTCCTAGAGCTCAAAACCGACGGCGGCGACGTCTATCGACTCGAAGGAGCCGCCCCGAGCCCCGGGGCTCGCGTTCGGATCGAGGGAGAAGTCCAACACGGCGGCTTTGGGATCCATATGTCCGGGCCCTCGCTCAAGGTGTCTCGCGTTGAGGCCGTGGACGGGTAGTCGCTGCGTACCCCACCTCCCGGGACGGACGCGATAAAAAAAGCCCGCCCCGGATGGGACGAGCTTTGGTGCGAGGCAAGGGACTTGAACCCCCACGGGCGTAAGCCCACACGGACCTGAACCGTGCGCGTCTACCAGTTCCGCCACCCTCGCAGATGGGCGGCGAACGTACGGTCACCACCGTGCTTCGTCAAGCGGAAAACAACGACCTCGCCCGGTCCCCCGAAAGGCGTCACCCCGGCCACAAACGGGCGGGGAAGTCGCACTTGCATCCGCGCGACGCCAACCGCACCCGACGGCCAATGACGGGCGTGCGAGGCCTATCGTGGCCCCGCGAGCGCCGCTCAGTTGAGATCGCCGCCGTTCTCGGCCCCGGCCATCGACGCATCGTGCGCACCAAGGTCGACCAGACCGGGTGCAGCCTCCATTGCGTCGAAGTTTTCGGGTTCCACGAGCGGATCGGTGACCTCGTGATCGGTGTGGGCACGGCCTCCCATGAGCCCCGCCGCCTCCGCGCGAGCGTCCGCAAGCAAGCGCTCGCGCTCCAACGCGCGGGTCTGCTCCACCACCAGCAGCCGCCGGACGACCTCAAGCTCGTCCAGCAAAGACTGACGCACCTCACGCTCCCGCTCGAGTTCAAGGCGCCTCGTCTGCAGCTGCGAATCGCCTCGAGTCGTCGTCTCCTTCAACTCCCAGATCGTCTGTGAGGCCGCCTCCAACCGGCCAAGAAGATGCGCCTGCTCCACCGCGCGGACCTTCGCTTCGAGCGCGTTGCTCTCCGCGCGCGCCTGATCCTTGGCATCCCCAACAGTCCCGAATTTTATCTTCCGCTCCAGTCGGCGAATCATCTTTCGCGCCTCGGCAGGCCATGTCGACGGGAGCCCATCAGCCCCCACCTTCACAGGTTGCTCGCCCTCCTCGGCGTTGGCGGCGGCTCCGTCTACCTCGCCAACACCACCCTCGCGCTCCTCCAGCATTCGCGCCAGGGTGGCCTCGCGCGCCCGACGTCGCTCCAATTCCGCCTGCGCCTGCGTGTTCACTTGCTGCAACCGCGTCAATTCATCCTCTCGCTCGAGGAGTTTGGCTTGCACATGCTGAAACTCCGCGTGCACACCCTCAAACTTCTCGTCACCGTCTTGGATGGCCGCGAGAGCCATCTCCCACGACTTCGGCGTGTCCCTCACGGCGTCACCTGCGGCATCACTCCAAGTGTCCTTCGTCCCCTCCGTCTCCGCCTCTGGACCGCTGGCCACCGCCTCGTCTTCACGGACGCCCGTTCCCACGCCTCGTGAAATGTCGTCTGCCGGGACCGAGGAGGTCTTCCAATCTGCTTGACCGCGGCGCACGACCTCGCGAAAACGCTCAAGCTCGACTCGAAGTCGAGCCTCCTCACGCCGATGCTGCTCGGCTTCGAGACGCATTTCGGCCACCTCCATTCGATGGGTGAGCGCCTCCCGATCGAGCGCCTGCAACTCCACTTGACGCTCCGCGAGGCGCTCACGAAGCCTCCCTCGATCCCGCTCTAACTCCTCCAGAACGTGCCCCTCATTGGACAGCGAACGGGCTGATGTCTGGGAGGTCTTGAGGCGAAAGACCTCCTCCTCGCTCGCGTGCAGCAGCCGCTGCGCATCTTCGAGTCTCCCTCGAAGGTGCGAGATCTCCTCCACCCTTGCCTCATACTCTCGCGTGCGCTCGCTGGCCCTTCGCACCGCAACTCGAAGTTCTTCTCGCGAACGCCGCATGTCGTGCTCGGCGCGCCGATGGATCGCGACAAGCTCGTCAAACTCCCGGCGGATCTCATCTCTACCGTCACGAAGCTCCTCGTTTGTCGCGCGCAGCGAGATCACCTCAGCCCGGGCGACCTCCCAGTCTTGGCGATACTCCCGCTCTCTGCTGCCTGACTCTTTGAGCGCGTTCTCCTGGTCGATCGTGAGTTTCTCCAACACGTCGAGCTCAGACTTCGCGCGCTCATACTCATAGCCGAGCGCTTCGTGTGCGTTTTCTAGGGAGCTTGCCCGCGTCTGTAACTCCTCCGCCGCCGTCTTCACCACGGCTCTCTCATCTGTGACCGCCGCGAGTTCCTCAGACGTCCGCTCCGAGAACGTGCGGAGCGCAGTCGCCGACTTTTGCAGCTGCGCATGTTGGGCCGTTAGCTCGTCGTAATTCGCGTGGGCAGCTTCAAGCTGCAAGCGGTAGGAATCGACGCTTTGGTTGAGCCGCTCGATCACGGCTGGATCTTGCACCGGCGGACGGACCCGTAACGCCGTGACCTGGGACTCGAGATCACGCAATGTCCGTTGCAACGCCGCGTTCTTCGCCGCGCGAACACCCAACGCATCGCGCAGCTGAGAGATCTCTTCGACCGCGGCTGTCGGTACGGACGCCGCGGGCCGATAGGTTTCGAGGACCTCCTCTGGGAATGCGACCAACAGGCACGGCGCGTCGTCGACCGATGCGATCTTCTCCCCCCCAGCGACCATCAAGTAGTGCGAGACCTCGGTGTCTGCCTGCAACGCCGACTCGTCCAAGATGATCTCGGGCTCGGTCTGCGGGGACGAGTCGTCCCCCACCACTGGAGACAGCGCGACCCCTTGCCAGGACATCTGCGCGAAAAGCTGGGACGAACCAAAGGTGTCATTGAGAAGTGACTCGAGCGTCCAGAAGTCCGGCCCCATGACGTCTGGGAGTTCGAACTCAAACACTCGCGCGCCCGGCATTTGGACCGCAGCGATCACGCGGCCCTCAGGCGCGAGCACCCTGCGAAGGTCGAGGAGGAGCGCCTGCAACGTCTCTTCGGACCCCTCGAGCGCCCGCGTCCCCAGCACCACGAGGTCCACCGTACCATCATGCAGCGGGAGGTTCGGGACTCCGTCGGCCCTGGCCTGTACGGAGTCAGGAAATTGATGGGTTGCTCCGACAACGAGGACCTCGGTCGCGCCCGCCTTCACAATTTTCTCGACCCCCTCCACACCCGATGGTGTGACGACGAGCGCTCGTTTCCCCTCAGCGAGATGTGCCGCGAGCACATATTTGGGGAACGAGAGCACGCCCCTATACTGTGCCACGTGGACAGGCGAACGCCTACCTTCGATCTGAACCACCGCGAATCTCCTGTAGCCAGTCGCCTCCACTCGCTTCGTCAGCGCAGATATACGTCAGGGGTGATCTTCGATACACTCCCCCCCTGCTGAGGGACGCGGTCTCCCCAGCGACGCCCACCATATTCGGCGCCGTCCGCCCCTTCAACCCGAGCGAGGATCCAACCGATGTCCCGACGCATTAAGTACAAAAAGCCCCGGAAAA
>CALKDV010000396.1 GCA_938084085.1 uncultured Nannocystaceae bacterium | reverse complement strand
CGCGTTCGCGCCGAACACCCACGAACTCTTTGTTCGAATTATCTCGAGCCTCGATCGAGGCGCGCCGCTGAGGGTGCTGTCCACCGACAGCGAGTTCCACAGCTTTGAGCGACAGACACGGCGGTGGGAGGAGGCCGGGATGATGGAGGTGACACGGATCCCCACCGAGTCCTTTGATGACTTCGGCGAGCGCTTTTTGAGCGCCCTCGAGCAGGGGTCGTGGGACCTCATCTTCGCGAGCCAGGTGTTCTTCAACTCCGGCTTTGTGAACCCCGTGGTCGAAGAGATCACAACTCGGGTTCGCACGATGCCTCAGACCATGCTGATCATCGACGGCTATCATGGATTTTGTGCGCTCCCCACTTCGCTCGCGGCGGTCAGCGATCGCGCATTTTATATGTCTGGCGGCTACAAGTATGCGATGGCGGGTGAGGGGGCCTGCTTCGCCCATTGCCCACCTGGGTGGGCAGAGCGCCCCGTGAATACGGGATGGTTCGCTGGTTTTGGAGAGCTCTCAAAAGGTGTCGGCGACTCTGTCCAATACGCCCAGGACGGGATGCGGATGATGGGGGCGACCTTCGAGCCGACCCCGTGGCTACGGTTTAACGCGGCGTGGGATCTGTGGGCGGAGCAGGGCGTGGGGATCGAGGAGATCCACGCGCACGTCGCGGCTCGACAGACGCGCTTGATCGACGGCGTCGCGGGCACGTCTCCGGCGTCGCTGACGGGCGCCGAGCGGCTCCCCGCAGGCGCGCACCCCTTTGGCCACTTCGTGACCTTCCGAACCGAGCGTGCGGGCGCGCTCCATGACGCGCTCCGCGGGGCGAACGTGCTTACGGATTACCGAGGAGATCGTCTGCGCTTCGGTGTTGCGCTGTACCACGAGGACGCCGACATCGATCGACTGCTCGACGTGCTCGGGGGACTCCGCCTAGACGGGGACTAGACGGGGACGCGGGCTAGACCAGCCCCACCGCGGCCATGCCGAGATAGGTGGCCATTCCCGCGAGGTAGGAGACGAAGGCGATGGCGCTGATGCGTTTGAAGTACCAGACGAAGTCGATCTTCTCCATGCCCATCAAGGCGACACCGGCGGCGGAGCCCACGATGAGGATGCTCCCGCCGGTGCCCGCGCAAAAGGCGATCAGGTCCCAGAACTGACCGTCGACCGGGTACAGGTCCATGGGGTACATGGCCATGGATGCGGCGACGAGCGGGACGTTGTCCACGACCGCCGAGAGCACGCCGATGGTCCCCGCGAGCACCTCGGGAGAGGAGGTCATTCGATCGAGACCAGCGGCGAGCATGGAGAGCAAGCCCGCGGACTGCAGCGCTCCGATGGCAAGCAGGATGCCGAGGAAGAACAGCACGCCAGACACGTCAATCTTGGTGAATGCGTGGGGCACCTTCACGTGGGCGCGACACTCATCGCTCTTGCGGTGCATGAGGTCGGTGACGACCCACATCACCCCGAGGCCGATCAAAATGCCCACGAAGGGAGGGAGGTGGGTGATGGTCTTGAAGACGGGCACGAAGATGAAGGCGCCGATGCCGAGGCTGAGGACGCGACGCGCCCCCACCTCAACCTTTTGATCGTTGGTTTGGGCTTCGCCTCCGTAGTGACCTCGCTGCCCGATCCCGAGCAGCAGCACCGCGACGATCATGGTGACGGCGCTGGGGATCAACAGGGCCGTCATGACGCCCAAGGTCGTCACCTGTCCGCCGATCCACAACATGGTGGTCGTCACATCTCCCATGGGGGTCCACGCTCCGCCGGCGTTCGCGGCGACGACGACCATGCTCCCGAGCAACATGCGGTTCTCACGGTTGGGGAGGATGCGTCGAAGCAACGACACCATCACGATGGTGGTGGTGAGGTTATCGAGCAAGGCCGACATGAAGAAGGCCATCACCGCGAGCAGCCACATGATCCGCAGTTTGGAGCGGGTTCGAATTTGATCGGTGACGAGGCGGAACGAGCCGTGGGAATCGATGACCTCCACGAGCGTCATGGCGCCGATCAAGAAGAAGACGATTTGGCTAACTTCCGATAGGTGTCGTTCGAGCGCGTGGGTTGCGGTGTGCAGGTCGTCCGCGACACCCATGAAGTAGAGGCTCCAAAGGCATCCCGCGAGCAGGAGCGCGGCGGCGCCCTTGTTCACGTGGAGACGATGCTCGAAGACGATGAAGGCGTATCCCGCGACGAACGCCAGGATCATAAAGACGTGGACCATGTTGAGCGCTTCCATGATTTGAACTCCGTTGCCGGGGCACGTACGCCACCTGATGTAGGATTACAAGCTACCTTTCTCTACGATGTAGTATCAGCTCGGGACTCGCTGTTTTTTATTGGGATCGTATTTCTCAAGCACTTAGAATTATTTGTTAAATGTTTCTTTATTCGGGATGAGAGGGAAGCTTCACCACGCCCCAAAACGCGGATTTCACGCGATCTGGAGGAACGATGGAACCTGGTGAACATCTCTCGTGCGTGGGGCGAGCCACGTGCGCCTTGTGCGTGTTTTTCGAACTTCGACATGCGGGCTGGCTACGTCGGCCTAGCCTCCCCCCATGAAATAGGCCTCCGTGACGTCGTTGCTCACCGCCTTGCTCACGTGCGCCTCCTTCGGCTGCTCCAAGTCAGACGCCCCCGGTCCCGCCGACGGGCCCATGATCGCAGCGACCCCCGAGAAGGCGAACAAGCCCTCGGCGGAGCAGATGGCCGCCGCCACGATCAGCGGCGACACAGTGCGGTTCGCGATCAACTCTGGTGGACCTGGAAAGCAAGGCCACGGGGAAGCCGCCAACGCGGCGGCCATGTCCGCATGGTCGATGACGCAGCCGGTCGTGATGGATCCAACTGGACAGGTCGGTCGAAGATGCGGCGCCCGAGAGACGCCGCAGCTCTGCTTAATTGAGGGGGCGGGCGTGCGCCGTTACGGGGGGGCGCTCGACAA
>CALKDV010000395.1 GCA_938084085.1 uncultured Nannocystaceae bacterium | reverse complement strand
CGCGCGCTGCGCCGCGGTCAAAGAGTTGGCCGCCGTTAAAAGCGACCGGCCAACCGTATGCGCGCCGCTCAGCTCCGGCGGAGGGCTTGTGCCATCGCCCGGATCTGCTTTCGAATCGCCCATTTCTGCTCGTCTTCCAGGTCGATAAACTTCACCCCAGTCTCGTCCTCATCCACCCGGACTACGGATCCACTCAAAGAAATCGGGTTGGAGTCCCCTTGGAATACAAAGGTCAAGTCGACCTCGGCGCCGCAGTCTTCAATGCTCGGGCCGTGGACACAGCATCCGCCGAGGCTCAAGTCCGCCACTGGTTGATTGAGCGCGACGTGGGCGCCGAACACATCAACACGGGCGGGAATTGGATGCCGTTCGTGGGAGCGGGAGTCCTTTGCCATCCCCTGAACTATAGCAACATCGACCTTCAAAGGCGGCCGCCGGGCCCGACGAGGTGTCGCTGGCGCCCTCGTCGGTTGCCAAAATGGCAATGACTGGTCGCAGAGGATCTATCTATGTACCTGAAATCACCCATTTTTGGAGGGCGCTTGCCCTGGAACACGGCTTGCGATACATCCGGGGCGCCGTCCCAACCACGGCGAATATTTCATGTCCCCATTTCGCTCCATCGCCGCTTGTTGCCTCTGTCTGATGTTCGTTGCTTCGCCCTTGGGCGTGGCCGGCTGCTCCACGGGCCCGACCATTCCTGGCACCGAGATTTCCGATACGCCGGAGGCCCGGGCTATTTTGCAGGTACTCGAACGCTATCGCGTGGCGTTTTTGTCGCGGGACACGGCCACCGTTCTCTCCGTGACGCACCCCACCTATGTCGATCACTCGGGGACGGACGACCCAGGAGATGATGTCACCTACGACGATCTCGGGGAGCTGCTGCGCGGGCGCTTTGCGCAGCTCGATTCAATCCGGTTCACCATCGACTATCTAGACCTTCACGTTCATGGTGATCGTGCGACGGTGAAGGTGTGGCTTGACGCGAGTTTTCGGTTCAAACCGATCCTCGCCCCCGACGGCTCCACGCGGCCCCAGGCCCCGTACTCGCGAAAACAAGACCACGCCGAGTTCACGCTGTTGCGCGACGAAGAGACGTGGCGCATGACCTCTGGTATCTAGTTCATCGTCGCCCAGGGGCGCGGGCGTCGCTGCGTTCCCGGTGAAATCGAAGCCTCCTGCGCCATTTGTCGATGGCGACGGCGTCGCCCCGGGTGTCTCCGGCTGCGCTCCAGCGCCGCAGGAACATCTCACAATCCTCGAGGTCACCGCTGCGAAGGCTCACCTCTGCCAAAGCTCTTAGCGTGGCGCGTTGGAAGGCTGCCGGGAGAGGAGGGCTGTCCGCCGCCGGCAAACGCCACACCTCAAGACCCTCGTTGGGCGAGCGTGGCCCGGTGTCCAGCGCGCGCTCTAGATGTTCGCGGGCGTGGCGAAGGTCGTCCACGCGGAGCATCTGCTGGCCGAGGAGATAGTGGCCCATTCGGGACCAGCCAGGGACGGCGGTGAGTTCCGCAGAGCGGTAGAGGCGATTCGTTCGGGTGGACGCGTCGGTGCGCACCCGCCTGAACCGGCCAAAATAGTCGTGCACGATGGCGGCGGCGTTGGGGTCCGCGGCGGCGTCACGACGCAGCCGCACGCTTCGAATGGTCGCATCATCAGAGGGGGAAGCCAGCGCCCGTTCGTACGCGATCACGGCTTCGTCGAGTCGACCGGCTGCGACGAGCAGGTCGCCCTCCAACGCGGCCATGGAGGCGTCCAGGGCCGCGCTGTGTGCTGCCTCGGGCACGGCCTGCCCCCGCGCGACGGCGTCGAAGGCCTCCTCGTAGCGACCAAAGGTCGCGAGCACTCGGGCGAGCGTGGCGTAGTGCTCCATGCGGTCGGGCTCGATCTCACACAGGCTGTCGCGAAGCTCCAGGGCGCGCGCGTCATCCCCGGACGCTTGGGCTTGCGCAGCCTCCACGCGAACGCGAGCGACCCGATGGGCGCACGGGCGCTGAAACACGGAGCGACGCTTAAAGCGCTCCTCCATCGACGCGATAGACTGCGCGTCGAGGGGGACCGCGCGCAGGAATTCCAGCCATTGCGCTTCGAGGTCGGGCAGATTTTCGCCATAGACCGATTCAAAGTCACCGGCCGTCGCGTACAACTCGCCGACGCGGGCGCCTCCGCGGGTCTCGAGCAACCATCGCACAAAGGACCCGGAGGCCGTATACGCGCGAGCCGAGGCGAATTGGTAAAAGCCAAGGCCCATGAGGGCCTCAAGGTTGGGGCGAACTCCCAGGCGGTCCAGCGTCGCCGCTTGGGCGTGAATGTCCATGCGGTACCGTGGCCGTGGATCCATCGCCACCGCGAAGCCCTCGAGGAGCGCGGTGTTAAACTGGGGCACGGGGAGCCACTTCATGCTGAGCCCGAGGATGGGATCACCGAACGCTGCACCGAAGGTGTGCGCGAGCTCGTGGTGTAGCGAACGCATGGGAAAGGCGGTGGCCGTGAGATACAGCGAGCGCTTCCAGGGGAGCGAAACCTCGACCCCGCCCACGCCAAACAGCCGCCGCTTTTGTCCTTGAGAGGCGTAGATGTAGGAATGGATGGGTCCCGCCGGTGCGCGGCCCAAGGACCGCTCGAGCTCGTGCCACGCAAACTCATGCTCCGCTGCGAGCGCGTCGATGCGCAGGGCGGTGCTGGTGTTGGGCACGTAGTGAAGCACAAAATGGTCGGTGCGCAGGGTCCCCGAGAGCGCCTCTTCGGTGTGGGCGCGGTCCGTGGTGAAACCGTATCGCGAGGGCTGCAGACCCATCCAGCCCGCCCCCGACAGCAGCGCCGCCGCGAGCGCCATCGTGCTCAGGCCACCAGCGTCGCGCGGTCGCATGACGCCTGCACGGTCGGGCCGCGCGCAGACCGACCACACCGCCAACACGCCCGACATCCCGAGTAGGTTGTAGCCGCGAAATCGCAAGAAGCGGGTGGTGATGCCCACTTGCTCGTCGTAGATCGGACCGGAGAACCACCCCCAAAAAGGGTCGAAGAAAAAAACACATGGCTCGGTGTAGAGGCGCCACAGACCGAGGAGCGTTGAGGCGAGGATCACCAGGCCGGCGGCAACAGTCGCCCGCGGCCGTCGCTCGGCGACAATGGTCGCGAGGACCCCCGCCGTGAACCCGCACGCCACGCTAAATCCTGGTCCCATCACATGGAACGCCACGCCCATCCACGGGTCGCAATTGGGGTTGTAGGCGGAGGCCGCGAGGAGGATCAAGAGGGGGAGCCCCACCAAGGCGAGCAGCTCACGGTTCGCCATGCGCGCGAGATCCGACAAGCGCCCGTGGTCACGACGGCGAGCTCGCTGACGCAGGGTCACATCGAGCCCGACCCCGGCGCCTGCGATGGCGCTCGGCAGCGACAGCACCAGCGCCGAGAAATACCCGAGCGTGCCGACGCCGGGCACGGGGCTGATTGCCAGCGCAAGCAGGCTCAGCAGCGCGACCCGCCGCGATGATCGGGAGCGGAAGACCCCGCGAGCGTACCCAACAAGGGCGGACGAAGTGGGTGCCACAAGGACACTATAGCCTCTGGGGGCTCGCCTTGTGGCACGCATCGTGTTCCAATGCAGGCATGTCCTACTCGGCGGCCTTTCATTGCATCGACGGATGTCCGGGGTCGCACCCGGTGGATCAGGTGATCTACCGCTGCCCGCGCTGTGACGGACTTTTGGAGGTGCGACACGACGTGGACGCGTGGCGAGAGAACTCCCCGGACCAATGGCGCGCGACCTTTGACGAACGCTATATGCGGACCCGGTTCCCCTACGGGAGCGGTGTGTGGGGAAAAAAAGAGTGGGTGCAGCCCCACGTGCAAGACGAGAATGTTGTGTCGTTGCTCGAGGGGGGCACCAACTTGATGTGGGCCACGCGATATGGCCGACAACTCGGGATGGACCGCCTGTGGATCAAGCACTGCGGAACGAGCCACACCGGATCGTTCAAAGATCTTGGGATGACGGTGCTGGTGTCGACGGTGGCTCAGATGATCGCGGACGGCGCCCACGTGCGCGCCATCGCCTGCGCCTCCACCGGTGACACCTCGGCGGCGCTCGCGGCCTACGGCGCGGCGGCGGGGATTCCCGTCGTGGTGCTGTTGCCCGCGGACAAAATAAGCGCGGCCCAGCTTGTGCAGCCCATGGCGAACGGGGCCCTCGTTGCAAGTCTCGACACGGACTTTGACGGCTGCATGCGGGTGGTTCAACGGCTCACGGAAGACCCCACCGTCTACTTGGCGAACTCCATGAATTCGCTGCGCGTGGAGGGCCAAAAGACCATCGCCGTGGAGATCGCCCAGCAACTTGACTGGGAGATTCCCGACTGGGTGCTGGTACCCGGTGGGAATCTTGGCAACGTAAGCGCCATCGCCAAGGGATTCCAAGACATGGTGGACGCGGGGCTCATCTCGCGCATGCCGCGGCTGGTCTGCTGCCAGGCGGCGAAGGCGAACCCCTTGTTTCGGGCGTTTGAAGCCGCGCTGCGCCGGGACGGCGTGGTGACCATGGCGGACTACGCTCCCATGGTCGCAGAGACGACGCTCGCGTCGGCCATTCAGATCGGGGCGCCGGTGAGTTTTCCGAAGGCCGTGAAGGCGTTGGCGCGGACCGATGGACTGGTGACCGAGGCGACCGAGTCTGAGCTCGCAGAGGCCGTCGCTCGGGCGGATCGCACCGGGTTATTTTGTTGTCCGCACACGGGGGTGGCCCTGGCAGGGCTGGAGAAGCTGCGCGCCTCAGGCGTCATCGCCGCGGACGCCAAGGTCGTGGTGGTGTCCACGGCGCACGGGCTCAAGTTCACGGAGTTTAAATCGCGCTACCACGCGGGGTCCCTGCCCGACAAAAGTGAAGCACCCAACGTGCCGATCCCGCTGGGTGCCGATCCTGAGGCCGTCGTGCGCGGTCTGCACGAGGTGCTCGACCGCCAGCGGGAGGGCTAGCGCTTGTCGAGCGGCACGTAGTCGCGCTCGCCTGCGCCTGTGTAGATTTGCCGAGGGCGGGCGATCTTCTGGGCGTTGTCCGCGAGCATCTCTGACCACTGCGCCAGCCAGCCTGCGGCTCTTGGAATCGCGAACAGCACGGGGAACATCTCCACGGGGAAACCCATCGATTGGTAGATGAGACCGGAGTAGAAGTCGACGTTGGGGTAGAGCTTACGCTTGACGAAGTACTCGTCGTTGAGCGCGATTTTTTCAAGTTCGAGGGCGATCTCAAGCAGCGGGTTGTTGCCTGTGACCTCGAAAACCTCGTGGGCGAGGCCCTTGATGATTCGCGCGCGCGGGTCGTAGTTTTTATAGACCCGGTGTCCGAACCCCATCAGACGCTGATCTCCATTTTTACAGTTGTTGACGAAGGCCGGGATGTTCTTGACGTCCCCGATCTCGCGGAGCATCCGCAACACCGCCTCGTTGGCGCCACCATGGAGCGGGCCGTACAGGGCGGCGGTCGCTGCGGCCAGGCTGCAGTATGGGTCGGCCTCCGAGGAGCCCACGGCACGCGCGGCGTTGGCTGAACAGTTTTGCTCGTGGTCCGCGTGCAGGATGAACAGCACGTCGAGCGCCTTTCGCAGCACGGGATTTACCTCGTACCGCGGCTCCGCCATGCGGAACAGCATATTCAAGAAGTTTCCGACGTAGTCGAGGTCGTTGTCGGGGTAGACGTAGGGACGCCCTTGGGAGTGGCGGAAACACCACGCCGCCATGGTGGGCATCTTCGCGATGATCTTCACGATGTGCTCTTGCCGAAGCGCGGGGTCACGGACGTTTTTGGAGTCCGGGTAGAAGGTGGAAAGCGAACCGAGCAGCGAGACCATCTTGCCCATGGCGTGGGCGTCCCACTTGAACCCGTCCATGGCGCGCAACACGAACTGGTGGACGTAGGTGTGGATGGTGATGTCGTGGACCCACGCGTCGTGCTCCGTTTTGTTCGGGAGCTCACCATTGATGAGCAAGTACGCGACCTCAAGAAACGAGGAGTGCTCCGCGAGCTGCTCGATGGGGTAGCCGCGGTACCGCAGGATTCCCTTGTCACCGTCAATGAGGGTGACCGCCGACCGACACGAGGCTGTGTTCTTAAAGGCGGGGTCGTAGACCATGAGGCCGAAGTCGTCCTCTTTCTCTTTAATCTGGCGAAACTCCATCGCGCTGACCGTGCCGTCGGTGATGGGAAGCGTGAACTCGTTGCCTGTGCGGTTGTCGCGAATCGTGAGCGTGTTTTCGTTGTCTGACATGGAAATCCTGGTTGGGGGTGGGGCGAGGTGCCCTCTGGGAGGCGGCCGGCCTGCTCACGGCGCGTTCGGTGAGAGCAGTGGTTCGGGGGTGAAGACTTGCCAGCGTTCGACGGGGTCGTCGGTCAGGGTCGTCCCACCCGCCAGGAAGGTAGCACCTGACCCGAGTCGAATGAAGTACCCCCCGCGGGCCCGGAGGGCATCGGACATAATTTCATCCACATCGGAGGGTCCTAGGTCCGACGCGGAGACCGCCAAGCGCCAAAGGCGGCCTTCCGCTTGGGCGTAAACTGCGCCATCTTCGGTCCAGGCGTGGACATCCTCCGCGGGGACCGTCAAGAGATTGGGGATTTCCAAAAGGGTTGGCGCGCCGGGGTCGCTCACGTCGAGAACCATCAGGTCTGCCGTGGGGAGGTCGTCTCTAAGGCCGCCGAGGCACCATACGAGGCCCGCGCGGTCGGGATCCGGTCGCACACAGGCGGCGTCGCTCCACCGCAGGTCCTCCCCTGCGGTGAGGTTACCAGGCCACATCCAGAGCGCCGCGCCCAGGGTAGCGCCCCCGAACAAGATCACACGGTCGTTCGATTGTGTGGCGCCGTCCACGTACACAGCGGTCGCGCCGGGCCGCTCGCGGTCGAGGAGGGCGTCTTCGAGGGGGGCGGTGGCGAGGGCCCCACCTGCGTCGGGGAGGAGACCGATGGCGACCGCGTCGAGGGAGCCTTGCCCACCGAAGAGGTACACGCGATCACCGACGGGCAGCTCCAACAAGGAGGCGCCAGGTCGAGGCTCGATCGGGGGGTCGAAGGTCAAGGGCAGCCACAAGTCGGCGCCGGGGTCAAAGCGGTGGGCGGATGGGTCTTGCTCCCAGACCAGCCGGACCACGCCGCCCTCGATGTCCGAGGCGAGCGCGCCCAGGGTTGGATCTGGGGGATCATTGAGGGTGCTCGCGGGCTGAAAAATCCAGGTGTAGGACTCGAAGACGGCGGTGTCTCCCCCGGGACTCAAAAGCACGGCGCCTCGTCCGATCGCTCCTGCGGCGAGGAGCTCGGCGGAGGGCTCGGTGATGAGCCCTTGGAGCGTAGAGAGCCGTCCTGGGAGGCCCAAAAATACCGCGAGCGTTTCGCCGGCGGCGTTGGCGACGAACGGATCGCTCAGTCCCCACGCGAGCAGCGAGGTCCCTTGCGCCAAGTAGACCGCGAGGGTGCGGATGACGTCGGAGTTGCCCACCTCGAGTCCGACCGCGAAGTCGAGCCCGGAGACCTCGTACTGCGCCACGGTCCCGTCGGGGCTGACCACCAACGAGAGGTTGTCGGCGGGGGCGAGCAGGTCGGATTCTTCCGGGATCTCGAGTCGCACCGGGACCTCGCGCACGAGGGGTTCGCACGCGCCGAGCGTCGGTGTGGCGCCGCACGTGAACGCGACGAGCCCCAACCGAACTCGCGCGGCAACGCCCGGGCTCGCGCCAAAGTCATGTGGCTTATCCATCGGTGCCCTCTACCCACAAGGGGTGCCCGGCCGCGTCCACCGGGCCTGTGCCTGCATACGCGCCGTCCCGAAGATACAGGGCGTCGTTGTACATATTAACCGTGGTGCACGCGTGGGCAGGCACGATCCACACCAACTCCCCAAGACCGGGGAGCGCGTCGTCGGGCCCGGTCACCGGGAGGTGTTCCTCGCTCGGGGTGCCAAGCGTGAGATCTGGCCACCCCAGCAATTGAGCGTGGGGCGGTCGCACGTCGGGGTTGAGGCCCTTGGATCCTGCGTCCAAGGTGACGCGCCCCGCGCCCACGCTGACGACCCGGGTCGCCACGAAGACGGCCTGACGAAGGCCGAGCTGTTCCGCCGCAGGGGCGCTTCGGAGATCGGACAAAACGATGGTTCCCGGGGACACCTCTTGTTGCCACTGTCCGGCGCCCAGTGCCTCATGGGACAGCGCGTGCTCGTAGCTATGGGTGCCCGAGGTGATCACCGCGTGGGTTCGCTGCAGGCCGAGGGAGCGCGCGAGCTCGACGAGGGAATTGTAGGCGCTGTGGGCGAGGGCCCGGTCTGTGCTGCGGTGGTGTCCGTCGTAGCCGTGGAGGCCCCGGAAGGTAAGACCCGGCGGGAGCGCGGTGAGGAGTTCGGGCGCGCTCCACCCGGCGGGCGGGGTGCCCGTTCGGTGCATCCCCACGTCCACGTCGAAGAACACGCCCCACGCGCTCTGCGACTGCTGCGACCATCGTGTCAGCTCTCGCAGATGTGAAGGGCTGTCGGCGAGCAAAGACACCCGGCTTTTCGGGTGGAGGGGCGTGTTGTCAAGGCTCGCGCGGGCCGCGGCGGTGGTGGGGTAGGCCAACAAAATATCCAAGGGATCATGGCCAGTGTGGTCGCGCGCAAGGGTGTCGAGCAGCCTCAGTTCGGGGAGTGTCGCGCACTTGAACCGCTGAACGCCTGCCGCGAGTAGTTCGCGGATGACACGGGCTTGCTTGACCGTCTTGATGTGCGGACGCCACACCGCGGGAGTGCCGCTCACCCGGCGCTGCATGGCACCAATGTTGTGCGCCGCGGCGCTGAGATCGATGACGAGCGCGGGGGTGAGCACGCGCGACTTCACGCCTTGGAGGCTCTCGTGAAGCGCGTGGGGGGATTCGGGCACCGTCGAAGTCATCGTGAGTGCAGAGCCTACCCTGGTTTGCGCCGCTCCCGCGGACCGTTGTGGCGACACGGTGCTTGTTGGGGGGTGTCGACGGCCAGAACCGTGCGATCTGGAAGTGTCTTCACGGGTCACCTGGTGTATCATCCTCCGCATGAAAAGACTGCGGTTTATCGTGCCCGGCCTCTTAATCTCGGGACTGCTCCTCCCCGGCTGCGGGAAAGAAGCCGAATCCACCTCGAGGAGCTTCGGCGACATCGGAGATAACGACAACGGAGATTTTCCGACTTCCGACACGGGCAGCGATATTGGTGAATCGGGTGATGCAGACGCCACGGAGGGTGATGGAGACGGAGACGGAGACGGAGACGGAGACGGAGACGGAGACGGAGACGGAGACGGAGACGGAGACGGAGACGGCGACGGAGACGGCGAAGTGCCGTGCGAGGATCAGATCGATCCGCCCGACATCAACGGAATCGATGAAAATGGGGACGGCATCGACGGTGTCTTGTGTCAGTCCGTGTTCGTCAATACCAACGGGGGCTCGGACCTGAACTCGGGGCTGTATCCAGACGAGCCAGTAGCGACGATTCAGCGCGGGTTCGAGATCGCGATCTCTGAGGACCGCGGTGATGTTTTGGTAGCGGCGGGAGTCTACCCAGAGAGCGTCAATATTGCGGACGGCAAGGGGCTCTACGGTGGGTACGAGGGGCTGACCTACGCGCGAAATATTCAAGTCAACATCACGACCATTGAAGCCCAGGATACTCGAGGGGTCATCGCGCAGGCGCTCACGGAGACGGCGCGACTTGATGGCTTCACCATCGACGGACGAGACTATGTCGACAACGCGCAGTCAACGTATGCGGTGTGGGTCAAAGACGTCGCCGAGAACCTTTTCGAGAT
>CALKDV010000394.1 GCA_938084085.1 uncultured Nannocystaceae bacterium | reverse complement strand
CTCAAGCCGACGCGGGCCTGAGCCTCGGCAGCTACGCGAGCCGTGAGGAGAGCGGCGTGTTCGTGCGCGGCTTGTCCGAAGAGCTCAACCGGGGCGTGGCGCTTGTCGCTGAGATGATGACCGAGCCCGGGCTCCGCGGGGAGGATCTCGACCGCCTCAAGTCCGATCGCAAGGCCTCACTGATGCAGGCGCGGGCGAGCGGTGGCGGCGCAGCCGGTCGGGTGATGCAAAGCCGCATGTGGGGGCCTGGGCACCCCATGGCGACCCTCTCTACCGACAAGAGCATCGACAAGGTGAAACTGAGCGACTGCAAAAACGTGGTCAAGCAGCTCAAGCCGTCGGGCGCGACGTTGTTCGTGACTGGCCAAGTGGACGAGGCTCAGGTTCGGGCGGCCTTCGCGGCGAGCCTCCCCAACTGGAAGGGCAAGGCGCAGGCGAAGCGCATGGACAAAGCAGCGAAGCCGGTGACCGGGACCATCTTCGTCATCGACATCCCTGGGGCGGCCCAGTCGAGCATCAACGTCGGCTTCGCGGGGCCTGTGCGTAACGCCGATGACTTCGAGGCGACCAACGTGGCCTCCAAAGTCTACGGGGGGGGGTTCACCTCCCGGCTGAACATGAACATCCGCGAGGACAAGGGCTATGCCTACGGCGCCCGGGGTGGGTTCTCCTACACCAAGTACACGGGTTCGTTTCGCGCCGGCTCTTCGGTAGCGACGCAGCACACCGCGGCGGCGCTCCGTGAGATCGAAAATGAGCTCAAGGGCATGATGTCGAACCCGGTGTCGAGCGACGAGCTTGAGCGTGAGAGGGCGGCGTTGATGCTCTCGATGCCCGCCAACTACGCGACCGCGTCGGGCATCCTGCGTCGGTTCCAGTCCCTCGCGTTTTACGGGCTCGCGTTCGACTACGACGCCAAGGCCCTCGAGCGGATCAAGGACCTCGAGCTCGCGTCGGTGCACGAATCGGTCAAGGCCTACATGCAGCCCGGCGCGGCCACGGTGGTGGTGGCGGGCGACGTCGCCACCATCGGCCCCTCCATCGAAGCGCTCGCCAAGGAGGGCATCTTTGGGGCGACCAAGGTGACCTATGTGGATGCGGACGGGAAGAAGGTCCAAAAGCCCAAGTACGACAAAAAGCCCGCCAAGCCAGAGGGCAAGGGCAAGCCAGAAGGCAAGGGCAAGCCAGCCGACGCAGGCAAAGGCAAGCCAGAAGGCAAAGGCAAGCCAGCCGACGCAGGCAAGGGCAAAGGTAAGGGTAAGGGCAAAGGCAACTAGCGCTTCCTCCCCGACGAGGCCCCCACCGAGGCGCGTGCGCCGGTGCGGGGCCTTGGTCGTTCTTGGAGGAAAAAAGAAACGGGATCTGTTTCGAGGGTCGCGCTACACTGCAGGTGATGAGTGCAGGACTGATCGTACTCGGCGTGGCAGCCTTGGGGCTTGGCTTGTGGATCGGGGCGCGGACGCGCCGCGCCCTCGAAGCAGAGGGTGACCTCTCACCCTCCGGGCGGGTCTACAAGCGGGCGCGTCGCTGGGCGCTGTCCAAGCTGCTGCGAGGCCGCGAAGGCGGGGCGTCGGGCGGGCCGAGCGACAAGGGTTCGCGCTAGCTCTCAGGGCCTGCTGAGCGCCGCAGTTGACGACCCGGGCTCGCTCGGACGAGACTCTTCGCGTGCGTGGACCCCAGGGAAAAGTTCAGCTGCAGGGCTTCAACAACCTCACCAAGGTGGTGAGCTTCAACATGTACGATTTCTTCGTCGCCCGGACCGAAGCCGAGCGCATGGCGTACATCCAGCATATCGACGCGCGCTACTCCGCCGAGCGCATCACCACCACCCTCGAGGAGATCGCCCGCATCATCGACGCCGACGTGCTCAGTGTGAGCAAGCAAGACTACGAGCCCCACGGCGCGAGCTCGCTGGTGCTCATGAGCGACATCGGCCAAAGCGGCATCACCGAGTCCGACGTGGCCGCGGCCAAGCGCGCATGCAACAAATCTGTGGGGGTGCACCTCACCAAGTCGCACCTGTGCGCCCACACCTACCCGGACTGGCTCGACCCCCGGGGCATCTGCTCGTTTCGCGTGGACATCGACATCGCCACCTGCGGCACGATCGTGCCGCTCGCGGCCCTGGACTACATGTTCGAGCAGTTCGAAAACGACGTGGTCATCATCGACTACGTGGTGCGGGGCTTCACCCGTGACACCGACGGCAACCGGGTGTTCCTCGACCACGAGGTGGGGAGCATCCAGGACTACGTGAACCCGCAGATCCTCGAGTCCTACCACTGCGAGGACCTCATCATGCAGCGCGAGAATATCTGGCAGACCAAGTGCCTACGCACGCGCCTGGAGCCGGCGAACTTCTTCCCCGAGGGTGCCGACCCCATGAGCGACGAGAACACGAAGGCCTTCGAGGACGTGAAGCGCGAGATGGCCGGCATCTTCTACGGTTGGCCGTCGTAGGATTTTGCACCATCGCGCGCTTGCACCTTGAGGGCTCGGTGCCCGGCGTCGCCTGGAATCCGACGGAAATAACGCGGCGCCCCTGTGGCAATGTCCACGGCGATGACGTCGCTTTTGGACTACGAGCTCGGGGAGACCCTGGGGCAGGGGGCCTTTGGACGCACGGTGGCGGCGACGCATAAGGCGAGCGGTCGAGATGTGGCGGTCAAGATTCTGCGGCTTTCGGGGCTGCCGGACTGGAAGCCGGTGGAGCTTCTGGAGCGGGAGGCGAAGGTGCTGCGGTCGCTGGTGCATCCGGGGATTCCAGCGTTCGTGGAGGCCTTTGAAGACCATGGGGATGCGGCAGGAGAGGCGGATGAGACAGGCGAGCCCGCCGAGGTGCGGCTGTGTATCGTGACCGCGCGGGTGGCAGGGGAGACCCTGGCGGCCAAGCTTGAACGGGGGGACCGCTGGACCACCGCGCAGGCGGAGCGGCTCACGCGAGAGCTTCTAGAGACCCTGGCCTACCTGCACGAGCTGTCACCGCCAGTGGTGCACCGGGACGTGACCCCTGGCAACGTGATGGTCGACGACGAGGGCCGGGCGATGCTCGTGGACTTCGGGGCGGTGCGCTCGTTGAGCCACCAGCCGGGCCAGGCGCAGACGGTGCTGGGGACCCCGGGATACATGGCGCCCGAGCAGGCCATGGGCGAGGCGACGCCGGCCTCCGACCTGTACGGGCTGGGCGCGACGCTGGCCCACGTGCTCACCCATCAGCACCCGTCGCAGCTGCCCCGCGAGGGCCTGCGGATCTCGGTGGAGGGCCTGCTCGGGGACGCTGGCGCTGCGGCTCGCGTGCTGCCGGGGCTGCTGGCACCGGAGGTTGCCGAGCGTCACGCCTCTGCCCGCGCGGCGCTGGCGCTGCTGGACGGGGACGAGCATGCATCGCCATCTGGACCCGCGGCGCTGCCGGCAGCGGCTGGCACCGGGAAGGCGCTGGCTGTGCCCGCGTCCGCGGGGGGACCGGCCGTCGGTGCGGGCGGCGGCGACGCGGCGACGCAGGCGCTGGCGCTGCGCGAGGCGGCGGTGATGCAGGCGTTGGCGGTGCGGCGACCCACGGGCGAGGGGGCCGACAAGCTCCTGCGACGTATGGCCTCGCCGTGGCGATCGAACG
>CALKDV010000393.1 GCA_938084085.1 uncultured Nannocystaceae bacterium | reverse complement strand
TGCGGCGCGCTGCCCGGCACCGCGCCACGCTGACGGCGTCGGGCGAACAAGAAAGGAAAAGACGCCCGACGAGGGGCGTCCATAAAGAGGCGCGTCCAGGGGACGTGGGCCTATGCTGCGGAGGTGCTGACCGCTCGGGTCAGTCGCGAAATGTAGCGCGCCGCCGTGTTGCGGTGGATGACGCCCTTCGACGCCGCGCGGTCGATGGCGCGAACTGCAACCGGGAGCCCGGCCTTCGCGGCGTCGTTGTCACTTCCGTCGAGCGCGTTTCGGACGCGCTTGATGTGAGTGCGCATCGCGCTGAGGTACATGAGATTTCGCTGGCGACGCTTGAGACGCTGCCGATTTCGCTTTTCTGCCTGCTTATGATTTGCCACGGGCTTTTCGTCCTTGGGGGCGCCTGTTTTGACGTGGGACGGGGGGCTTGTCAAGCGCTCTTCAACAGGTCAGCCTGCGGGCAGCGACGTCGAGCGCCCACGCCCATGCTCATGCCTACCAAAACCCCCCACATGTCGTCTCCTTCGAGGTCCCCACGCCCGGATTGTTCGCTCTTGGAGCGCCGGGGTGCCCCGTGTGCGCGGGGATGCGTGATCTCCGCATTGGCTCTCTGCGCCTGCGTATTCACCCCTCCAGGGCCGCTCGATGCGACCGAGTCTCCGGGTGATGACGGTGGCGCCGCCGCCGAGAGTGCCGTGGCGACGAAGGCAAAACCTGCAGCGGGGGACCGCGTGATGCCCTCCGATCGCAGCTTCCCCGCGGGGACGCCGGCGCCTCCTGACCTGTCTGAGGCAGATCGTTTGGCGTACAACATTGCGCAAGGAGATCCGATCGCGCAGCAGATCGCCTCTGGCGGCGCGGACTTCTCGATCGCGGAGGCGGTGGAGGGCCTCGAGGGGGAGGGCACGTTGACCGTCGTCTTTAACACCGCCCGTGGCCCGCTCGTATGCGAGCTTTTTGAAGCCCAAGCGCCTGACACCGTGGCCAACTTTGTCGGACTCGCGCGGGGCCTGCGACCGTTCCGCGATCACGGCTCGGGCGCGTGGATCAAGCGGCCGTACTACGACGCCATCGAGTTTCATCGGGTCATCCCTGGATTCATGGTGCAGGCGGGCGATCCCACGGGCACGGGCCGCGAGAGCGCCGGATACGTGATCGCCGACGAGTTTATCGCGGGCACGGAGCACGACGTGCCGGGCAGGCTCAGCATGGCCAATCGCGGGCCCGGGACAGGAAGCGCCCAGTTCTTCATTACGCTTGGACCGACCCCACACCTCGATGGACTGCACTCCATCTTTGGACAGTGCGACGCGGAGGGGCTCGCGCTCGCCAAGTCCATCGCCTCCGTGCCGAGGGATGACTCGGATCACCCGGTGACGAGTGAGCCCATCGAGACGGTGGTCATCGAGCGCCGCTAGGGAGGCGATGGTGGCGTGAGGCGGTGCTGCGGGAGCGGCCTGTCCGGCGGCGCTGCGCGGCCTGAGACCGCCGCTGGAGGCGCGTCGCCTTGGCCGCAGCGCGTCGCTCCTGGCGGGCCGTACGAGCCGTGATGCGCTCCGCGCGGCGGGTGTCTTGGCGGCGCTGCGCGGTCGTGGCACGCGTCGCTTGGCGACTGGTGCGGGCCGTCTGGGCGGTCTCACGCCGCGAGCGGCGGACCTTCGCCTGGGTGACTCGTTCTTCGCGCCGGTCTTCACGGGCGGCCTCACGTTTGAGGCGCCGGCTCGCTTGGGCGGCGGTCTCGGGCTTGAGGCGGATCTTGAGCCAAAAGAGCTGCATGTAGCGCTCGCTTCCAACGCGGCCCCCGCCAAACATGCCAACCACTGCGCGCCAATGCAGCGAGGACACGGCGCCCTCTTGTTCGCGGTCCCATCGCGCGAGGAAGGGCCCGATAATGTGTCGCTTGAGGGTGGCCGAGGTGCGGCGCGCGTACACCAGCGGCACCAGGGTCAGGCGCTTATTCTTGCGCTTGATGTCGTAGTACAGGGGAAAGCCAACGGTGGTGGAGTGCGTCGCGTCGCGCTTAAAGTGCCACACCAACGGGAACTGCACGAAGTTACGGGCCTGCTTTTGACGGTGATCGACGGTGAGCAACGGGAAGGCCACGCTCCATCGTTCGCCTCGCTCGATCTTGTTGTCGTCGAGGTACAAGGGGAGCAGCCACGAGAGCTTGCGCTCCTTGAACACGTGCTGCCGGAAGAAGATGGGGGGCACGACCGCGGTGCTGACTTTGACGGGGGTGCGGAACTGCCAAAACAGCCCCGCGGTTTGGAACCACCGCTTGTCGCCATTGCGCTGGGCAGTGTACAGCGGCCCGAGGACCCACGTGGTGCTGCGCAGGGCGTCGGGCCTGCGGCTTTGCTTGTGCCAAAACAGCGGCATCACCGTGGTCAGCGAGACGTCATTGGAGACGTCGCGGACGAAGGTGAGGCCGTAGATGGTGAGTCGTTTGCCGGGGTCCTTGGCGTAGCCACCGAGGGGAGTGAAGAGTTTTCGTGCGCCGTTGGGCCGCCGATCAAAGTAGTACAGCAGCGCGGCTGCGTGGGTCTTGCGGCCCGCGGCGTTGGAGCCGTACATGAAGAAGGGGAAGCTCCCGCGCACTGTGTAACGGCACTTGGGATCCTCGCTTTTTCGGTAGCCGCACTCGTCGTAACGGAAATACAGAGGGAGCCACCCGCTCAAGCGGAAGGAGGGGAGAACTCCGTCCGCACCGCCGCGGAGGTTGAGCGCGAACGCGTCCTCCTTCTCGTTGGGGATCCTGGAGCGTCGCGACAACCGGAAAATGTCGAGGTAGCCCAGGGCTGCGATACCGACGCGGGTATAATTGTGACGGCCCTTGGTCCCTACGGCGGCCGGGAACGCGAACCACACGCGGCTCCCGTCGGGTCGGACGCGGTCAAACCAGAACGGAAGCCCCACCGTAGTCCGCTCCCCGTTGGCCTTATTTTGGAAGTGATAGATCAGCGGCAGCGCGATGAGGTGTCGCTTCTCCTCGCTGTCTTTCCACCACGTGAGCGGGGCGAGCCCCGTGTGCAGCGCCTTCCGGGAGACCCGGTGAAAGAAGGGGCCCGCGACGAGCAGATGCGTCTGTCGGGTCTTGTTGCGCGCGTACATCCACGGCAGCCCGGCGTCGAGGTCGATGCCTCCGGGTTGTCGCCGCCGCATGTAGAAGGGGAACGCCGCGAAGGCCTCGCGTGGGAGCGCCTCATTCTTGAACTTGGCCCGCCATACGAAGGGGGTGAACATGTCCACGTCGGCGTGCGCGTGCCGGCTCTTGGTGTAGAACGGGAACACCACCGTGGTGTCGCCGACGTTGTCTCCGGTGAGCTGTTGGTGCCGGAAATAGAACGGGGCGACGCCAAAAGCCTTGGCGTCGGTGGTGCGGATCCGGTAGGTGTTCCCCAGCGCCCAGGTCCGCCCCTTGGGGGTGGTCTTCATGCCGCCGAGGGGGGTCGCCCACCAGGACGTATCCCCGCGAGCCCTCCGGTAATACAGGGGGAACAAAAGGGAGTCTCGTCCCTCGGCTCTCTTCACGTCCCAGCCGAGCCACAGCACCCCCAGCGTGCTCGCGTCAGGGCTCTTGGCCCGCACGAAGAAGGGCGAGACCGTACGAGAGGTTTGCGCGGCCCGATCGGCCACGTGGAACGACAGCAGCGGCGGCGCGATGTGCCAGCGTTGATCGCCGCCCCATCGCCCAAAATACAAGGGGGCGAGACCCAACTGGCGGTCGTCGTTCTTGCGATGCGCGTAGGCCGGTCCCAAGACCCACGTGTCCCTGCGAACGTCGGGGTCGCTGTCTTTAAAGTGCCACAGCAACGGTGTGATGACCTGGTAGCGTTTCGTCCCGTCGCGACCTGCGAACACGAGCGGTGTGACGCCGAAGTCTCTGCGCTCCCCTTTGCGGCTCGAGAAGACGAGCGGGCCCAAACCCCATCGCGAGGTCACGGGGGTGTCCGCACGGGCGGGCCGGTGCGTGCGCCAAAACAGACCCGCCGCCGCGATGACTCGCGCGTCGCCATCGGGACCTCGCTTGGCGTAGGACAGGAGCGGGTGGACACCAAAGCTCCAGCTCTTGTTGGGTCCACGTGCTCCAAATCCAAGGACGGTGTGCACCGCCGACCCCTGAGGGTTTTTCCGCGCGTAGTACAGAGGAAGGAGCAAGGAGGCGGAGGCGTTCGCGTTGGAGTCCCGCATGCGCAGGTACATCGGGAAGGCCCATTGGATCTGCCGTCCAGGTGCGCCCCAGGTGCCCATCGGACCGATGATCCACGTCGAAGAGGCGCGGCGCTTGTCCTCGAGTTTCCACACGAGCGGCGTCCATGCGGTCGTGGTGTGGGCCCCGGTGCGATGAGAGAAGCTGAGCGCCGGTGGGACGATCCACGTGTTCTTTTGGCGCGCGCGATCCGAGCGTTGGATGTAGAGAGGCGTCCAGAGCTCTTTACGGTTGCCGAACTCGAGCGTGCTCGTGTGGAAGAAGGGGAACGCCGTGCGGTGTTTGACTCCCTTGCGCTCGTCACTCCCGGCGATGTAGACGGGGCTCAGGTGAAGCTTGGCGGTGCCCTTGGTGAGCCCAAGGTACACCGGCGCGAAGATCGTATAGCGCTTGTCGTTGCTCGGGTCGTTGTCTTGGAGGTT
>CALKDV010000392.1 GCA_938084085.1 uncultured Nannocystaceae bacterium | reverse complement strand
GGTGGAGAAACACCGGGGCGAACGCCACCTCTTGCTTTTGGCGGCGGCGAGCGATGCGGTCGGGATGAAACAGCGAGCTCATGGGCTTGGGGCTTGGGGGCGGGGCGTTGGCGTCGATGATGGGGACTCACCCTCGCGTCGTGGCGAACCTAGCAAAGATTCGGGGTGACAGCCTTGTTTCTGACGGGCGGGGCGGCCGTCACGAAATCGCGTGCTTACTGCGGAGCGCGCGCGTCGTCGTCGTGCGTGCGGGCGGGGTACCGCTGTGCCAGGCCGGGCATCCGCGCGAGGGCGCCGTGACTGACCAACAAGTTCACCAAAAAATCCAAACCTCAACGTTAGGGCGAGGGCGAGACCGTCGGAGCCTTCGAGGCCGATGCCCTCAAAGGTGAGCAAGGAGACGGCCTCCAGCGCGCCGATGCGACCGGGGATGAACCCAAAGAGTTGGGTCACGGCGCGGCTCATGGCGTTGTACAAGAGGGCCGTCCACAGGCCGCCCTCGATGCCAAGGAGCGTCACGACGAGCCAGATCTCGCACACGCGCACGGACTGCGCCAGGACGCGCAAGGCCATCAGGCGCAAGAAGTCACCCCGGCGATCGCCGACGGCGGAGGCGAGGTGGGTGTCGAGTTTGTGGGCCCAGGCGAGGGCCCGGTCTTTGCGTCGCCGCACGAAGCGAAAGGGCAGCCGCCCCAGCAGGCGACTCAGCCTCGCGCCGATACCATGCTTCACGAGGCTGATGATGGTGAGGGCGGGCAGCGCCGTGACGACGCACGACAGCAGCAAGAGCTGCGCGGCGAGGGGATTGCCGAACCCCGCCGCGAGCGCGGCGGCCGGACCCACGGCGGCGTAGGCGTTGTTGAGCCCGGTGGCCAGCGTGCACCACACGGCGGCTCCGACCAGGCTCGCGCTCGGGAACCAGTGGCGCAGCACGCTGAGCTTGACGACCTGGCTGCCGTGGTTGCCGAGGGGCAAGATGGCGTTGAGGGCCGAGCCGGCGCGTTCGACCTGGAGCAGCGTTAAGAACGGGATGGCCTTGCCGCGGCCGGGCAGCGCCGTGCGGTAGGCCAAGATGGTCATGAGCGCGATGGTCGACCACGGGATCAGCAGCAAGAGCCAGCGCCAGCCGATGCGCTCGAAGACCTCGGTGATCACCTGCAGGCCGTCGTTTTTGTGGAGCACCCAGGCCAGGAGACCAAACGCCACAAACGGGGCCCCCCACCGCGTCAGGCGCTTGGTGGGGGTGTCTGCGGGTGCGGTGTCGGCCTCCATATTGGTTTGGGTATACCTGATTCGGTGGGGGGAGGCTCGGTTTTGGGCCTCCAGGTTCAAAGTTGATTTTCGTGGAGGGACGTGCCAACACCTGCAGCGTGACGGGGAAGGCAGCGCTCGTGGGTGTGATCGTCGTGCCTGAAGGACTGGACGTGAAGACGCCGATCGGCGGGCTCTCACCCCTCGTTCGGCACGCGCTCTCACTTCAAGCGGCCGGGGTGACGCGCATCGACTGTGTTGGGGCCGTACGAGACGACACCTGGTCCCACGCGGGGCTGCGGGTCCCCATCCAATCGGTCACCTCTGCGCCCGCGCTCGCAGACGGGGAGCATGCGTTGCTCGTGCACGCCGCCTGGAGCCCGCATCGTCTGGCCTTGACCTACGTGGCTGAGGAGTGGCGAAGCGGCGCGATGACGGCACCCACATGGGTGGGTCCTCGCGCGGGGATGCTCGGACTGATCGACGCCGCGAATCTCTCGTCGGCGCTCCGTGGGGGCGATGGAGCAGAGGTCGCTTTTGCAGACCGGGTGGAGGCGCTGCCCGAGGGAGTGTTTGTGGTGGGGGCGTCGAGCGCGTCCGAGCGTCGGGCGGCCACCACGCTTCACCTGGTCAGCTTGAGCAAGGTCACCGGAGGCGTGATCGATCGGCTGGTGATGCGACCCGTGACCCGGCACTTGACCCGCGTGCTATGCCGGACGGGCGTCACTCCAAACATGGTATCCGTGTTTAGCATCGCGCTCGGCCTGATCGCCGCGTACCTCGCGAGCTTGCCTGAGGCGAGCGCGGGTCTTTGGGCTGGCGCTGTGTTGATCGCCGTGCGCTTCATCGATTGCGTCGACGGAGAGCTCGCGCGGCTCAAGTACATGGGCTCTCGGCTCGGTGCGTGGCTCGACACCCTAGGAGATGGTGTCGGCATCTTCGCCTTCGTGCTCGGCGTGTGGATGCACGTGTTGGGTACCGACCCCGTGGACGCACAGCGGTGGCAGGCGGTGGGCGCGGTGGGCTTGGCGTCTTGGGTGGGTGTTCAGGTGGCGCAGGTCCTCGCCTCCAGACAAATTTCTGGGTCTGGCTCCGTGCAAGAGATCGCGTGGGGTCACCTGCAGGCAGAGCGGACGTGGTCGGAGCGCCTCGTCGCTGGGGTGGCGGTTTTCGCGCGTATCGACACCATAGGGGTGGCCTACGGCATATTGACCATGGCGGGTCTGTACCGGGTCTTATTGGTGGTCCATGCCGTTTCGGCGACGCTCGGGGCCCTCTACTTCTCGCTGCAGTTGGTGCGAAACCGAGTCGGTAAAGTCTCCGTGGCGTAGCGAGACATGCTACTGCAGGCGTAGGCCCGCGCATTGCGGGAAACGCGCATTATGATTGGTGTCGT
>CALKDV010000391.1 GCA_938084085.1 uncultured Nannocystaceae bacterium | reverse complement strand
CGCACTGCACAAAGGAGCGAAGCGACCAGCCCGCGATCACGGCATAGAAAGCCAGGATGACCACGCCAGCGATCACGCCGAGCCATCCCACAAAGGACCACCGCGGGTGTCCCAGCGTCTTGAACGCCTCCACCGGGCTGCGGCGACTGCGACGTCCCACCAGGATCTCGCTCATCATCACCGGCGCGCCGATGGCGACGATGCAAAGCAAGTAGACCAACACGAAGGCGCCCCCCTCGTTGTTCCACGTGATGTAGGGGAACTTCCACAGGTTCCCGAGCCCGACAGCCGAGCCCGAGGCCGCGAGAATAAACCCAAGCTTACCGGACCATTGCTCCCTTGGTGACTCCATCGTGCTCCTCATGGATCGCATACCACATCCTCGACACCCTCACATTCCGTCGCCGACGGTGAAAAGCGCAGGAAGTCGCCGCGACTTTCCTCTACACTACGACGGTGCAGCATGAGCGCGCGCAAGATCCCTCGAACCCCTCCCCGCAGATGCGGACACAGCGATGTAGTGGATGTGGGGCGAGCCTGTCTGTCCCGGCACACCTGCTAAGTACCCAGTGCACCTATTGTGAATCCCCCGTCGTCGAAGTCGAGAACGCGACGCTTGGCGTGGATTCCGTCGTCCCCTTCGTCATCTCTGCAGACGCAGCATCGGCAAAAATCAACGAGTGGCTCCGCGACCATCGTTGGGCGCCCAACGAGGTTCGCCGGCTCGGGCACGACGCCCGCGCGCTCCGACCGATCTACGTCCCTCACAGCGTGTACGCGGGGGAGATTCGGGCTCGATATCAGGCGCGAATCGGCATCGTCTATACCAAGACAATCCGGCGAGGGAAGAAAACTACGACGGTCATCAAGACCGACTGGCACAGCCTGAACGGGACCTACGGGCGCAGCTTTGAAGGTCACCTGGTCTCGGCCTCCCAAGGGCTTCTCGAAGCCACCAGCAACCAACTCGAACCCTTTGATCTCGGCATGAGCCAGCCCTTCGACCCGCGGCTGGTGGCCGGCATTGAAGCCGAGCTTCCCACGCACGCGTCAGACATCACAGACCAGGTCCTCGTTGATGAGCTCAAGCAGGTGACCCAAGGCGAGATCCTGCACGACTTCTTGCCCGGTCAACAACAAGAACTTCGCGACTTGACCGTGTCCGCCACGATCGCCACGCGGAACATCACGGCCCTGCCCATATGGTTGGCGACCTTTCACCACGACGGCGTCGTCCAACACTGCTTCGTGAACGGGCAGACGGGTGCGGTCGTGGGCAAGGTCCCCAGGTCTACCGCGAAGATTGTGGGGACGATCCTTCTCGCCGTCGCGGTGCTGCTCGGGGCGTGGGCGCTCTGGGGGGGGTACTGAGGCATGGAGCGCCGAATCCTCACGTGTGGCAGCTGCGGAGGCAGAATCTCGTTTCGCATTGAAGACGCCGCCGCCGCCTGCGTCTTTTGCGGCGCCGCCTCGCTCTCCCCCTCCACCAACGAGGAGGGGGTGCCCGATCCTGAGCGCCACGTGCCCCTCGCGGTCGACACCGACGCCGCCACGGCGATCTTCCACAAACGGGCGCAGGCGTCGTGGTTTCGCCCCCGGGCCCTCCTCGACGCCACCCTCGAGTTGCGCACGGTGATGCTTCCCGCGTGGTACGTGCACTGCGACATTGAGACCCACTACGCCGGGCTCGTGTATGCGCGCAGCCCGTCAGGCAAGGCCCCGCGAGCTGGGGTGGAGCGCGCCTCCCTCGACCACCTCGTGCCCGCCTCTGGCGCCATCTCGTCCGCGGAGCTCAATGAACTTCGCCCCTTCGACCTCGACCACGCGACCGCGTGGGAGCCCTCCGTGACATCCGCGCGTATGGAGATCCCCGGCTGCACAGAGTCCAAGGCGCGCGCCGTGGCCTCCGAGGTGTTTCGCGCGCATCACCTCCAGTCGATCAACAACCAGCACAGCCTGTTCGAGAGCGAGGGCTCCTCCGTGATCTCCACGCGGCGCTGCGAGCTGATGCTCCTGCCGGTCCACATTTGCGCCGTGCGCTTTCGAGACCGGCCTTGGCGCGTCTTGGTCAACGCGCGCACCGGCGAGCTGATCGGCACGCTTCCCTGGGACCGGGTGAAGATCAGCGCCGTGGCCCTCGCGGCGATCTTGATGACGCTCGGAATTTGGACCCTCATGATCGCGACATAAAGGGCCAGCATGTCACCGTCTGAGACTGTCCCTCCGTTGCCGCCGTGGCTCGACGCCATGCTGCCCTTCGCCCGCCATCAGCTCGACATCGAGGACGGGCGAGGCGCTCGCCAACAGGTGCACGTGATCGATCATGGCGCTCGTGACGCGCCGGTCGTGGTGATGATCCACGGCAACCCCACCTGGTCGTTCTTGTGGCGCAAGGTGATCCGCGCGTTGCCTCACCTGCGATGCGTGGCCCCCGATCTGATCGGTTTAGGGCTCTCGTCGAAGCCGCGCGATCCCTCGTGGCATACGGTGAATCAGCACGCTGATGTGCTCGTTCAGGTCCTGCAAGCGCTGGAAGTGCGGCGGTGTGTACTGGCGGCGCAAGATTGGGGTGGTCCGTTCGCGCTGGCGCTCGCCGCCCGCTGGTCGGGCACGGTGGAGGGCGTGGTGTTCGGGAACACCGCCATCACCCCCTTGACCCGCAAGAGCTCAACCGCATTCCACCGATTCGCGCGGACGCCAGTGTTGAGTGACCTGGTCTTTCGCGGCATGTCTTTCCCTCAAACCATGATGCATCGCGCCCAGGGTGATCCCTCCTCGATCATGGGGGACGTGGCGCGGGCCTATCGTCACCCCCTCTTTGAACGGGGAGATCGGGTCGCCCCGCTCGCCATGGCACGCCTGGTGCCCGACGGACCCGCGCACCCCACCACCGCCACCTTGCTGCCGGGCTATGAGTGGGCCCGAGCCTTCCAGGGTCCCGCCGCGCTTATCTGGGGTATGCGCGACCCTATTCTTGGCCGCGCCCTCCGCAAGACCGCCGCGGTGTTCTCCCAGGTCGACGTGGTCGAGACCCAGGCCGGACACTTCCTCCAAGAAGAGGTGCCCGAGGTGTTCGCCGAGGCGATCACGCGCCTGGCGTCCCGCGACGGCTAGTCCAGGCCGGGGGTCTCCAGGCGGGGTGCTCCCCGCAGCGCCGCGTAAAAATCCGTCGCGAGGGTGGAGTCTCCGAGGACGTCTGTCACGAGCGCGCGACGGGCATGAACGCTCGTCGGACCCTGCGCGACCGTCGGGTCCGCCCCATAGCGCAGCGCGGCGAAGACTCCTCGATCGATCGGGCGACGCTCCGTGCCTCCGCCCGACACCTCCCGCACAAGCATGACGTGCTCCACCGAGGACATCCCTGGGTCTGCCCATTGGATGTCCCCGTCGCTGCCCCGACGCAAGACCGCCAGCGGCCCCCCGTGTTCTTGTGACCGCGCCTTGTCCGAGTCCTCCTCCCATACGATGTGATCGAGCACGTCCTCAAACAACGCGAAGCGGAGGCGCACATAGCCGCGGGCCGCCGCGCGCTCGTGCTCCTCCATTCGGTGGTGGAGACGCTGGAGCAGCACGTCCTCAAACCATGGCCCAGACTCCACGAGCAGGCAGCAGCGCGCTCCTCCGTCGGCGGCGTCTAATTCTTCCACTGCGCTCGCCAGCGAGCCCGAACCCGCAAAGCAGTCCACCACCACCGCGTCCGCTCGCGCGGGGATGCCCTGCAATCTCAGCACGTGTCGCAGCAGCGCCAGCGGCTTTTTCCCGTTGCGAAACTCGACCCCACCCTCGCGATGGACCTGATTAAAGTCGCGCTCAAAATCAACGAGGCTTGGGAATGGACGCCCCGTGCCTCTGGCGGGCTGCACCGGTGGACCCTGGAGATAGTCCGGATTGCGCCGCCCGGAGGTCGCAGGCGGCATGACAAAGTCGCGATACCCGAGTCCATCGCCCCCCATCCCGAGCACCCGAAACAACGCCCCGGCGTGCGGGGAGAAGTCGCCCTGGAGGTGCTTGGTGAAGAAGCGGCCGCTGGAATTGGATTCCCGCAACGCGCCTCGAATATTGATCCGCTTCAAGAGTCCCGTCGCCTCCGCGTCCGCGGGCACCTTCACCAAGGAGAAACTCCCAGGGTCGTAGCGCTCCACGGTCTTCCCCCCCCGCACAGAGCGATCGGTCGGGGCGCCGCAAACCTCCACCCGCCAGCAGTACTCGCCGGGTTTGGCCGCGCTGGGGCGTTGACCGGGCTCATGCGCCTCCCCGGCGCGGAAACCCACGAGGAAGTCGGTCACCTCATGGAGCGCCTTGTGGCCCTTGAGGATTCGATCGTCGTGCCGCACCCGCACGGTGGTCATGCCGAGGTAATTCGAGGGACCGAACACCTCATCGCCAAGCAGCTTCAGCTCGAACAGTCGTGACTCGTTGATCGAGGTGTGGATCGATGATGCGGGGCTCATCAGCGCTCGCAGCCGGCGCAACCGCAGGTCCATCATGCTGAGCCAGCGGTGCGCGCCGTAGCGATCCCCGTAGCGAAACTCCGTCGTTCCGGTGTCATAGGGTGGATCGATGTAGACGCTGGCGACGCGTCCGGAGAGTCCGGGCCGCAGCGCGTCAAGCACATCTGCGTTGTCGCCGAAGCAGGCCACCGCGAACGGTCGCGCGCCAGCCTCTCCACCACCCCGCGCGAAGTCGACCACGGGGCGCGGCGCCTGGCACAGCTCAAGGAGTCGCGCCTCCGCCTCCCCGAGCGCGCGCCCAAGCTCGCCGAGGAGCGTATGCATCCCGGTCGCAGACGCCTCAGGCAGGCTCGCCCAGCATCGCTCCAGCCGCTCGCGGAGCCCGGGCACGAGGCAGACATCAAGATCCCCTCGGCGGGTGAAGCGCTTGAGACTGCGCGCCATCGCCTCCACGGCCTCCACGGGCGCGGCGGCCCCCGCCTCATCGAGAAGCTGGCGCGCGCTGTGGCGATCGATCATCAGCTGGGGCCGACTCGCCTCCCCCGCCCTCCGCTGCTCCCATTCGTCGGGGCCGAGCGGTCGATATGCGAAGGTGCATCGCCACACACCCACCTCACCTTCGCGACGCTCCATCCTCTCGAGCACGATGTACGGACGGTGCGCCGGATCGAGCAGCGGCGCGTGCGGCGAGAGCGGCGGCGCTCCGCTCACGTGACACTCGAGGGCGTCGATCTCGGCGCACGCGGAGATCTTGGAGATCCTCATGGCCGTCGTGACGCGCAGCATCCCCACATGCACCGCGTCCTTGCCTTGCCACTGGAGCAGACCGCGCCCCGCTTCATCTGCGTGAACGAGCGTTGGGGCCGGCAGTCGCTTCAGCGCCCAATGCCCGTGAGGAACAACGTGTCCAATCAGTTTCGCGAGGTGTCCATCGCGCTCGTCACCGCCCTCTCCAGACGACTCTACGCCGCGATCGAGCAGGGCCCGCGCCACGGCGGCACACCGCAGCGTGGGGATGATCATGAGGCCCGATCCCCCAGACGCGCATGGCAACACGAGGGACTCCATGGTCCGCGGCCACCGCCTCGACGCCGCCTCCACCCAATGAGCCGCGCGCCGGGTAAACGCCTCAGACAGGCGCATAGAAATCTCCCGCCGGGCCGCCGGGCCCTCGCGCACCCCCGCTCGACAGCGACCGCGTGGGGCCAGGCTGCCGCTCAAGGCGAGCGCTAGGCACCACGCTCTCCGTCGCGCGCCCCCGCTCCGTAGAGCATGGCGCCGCACAAACGATACAGCACCCGCGCCCCCACGTTGCCGTCCCACTCGCCGCCTGCGCTCGGGGACACCTCACACAGATCAAATCCGATGATGGTCCTCCCCGAACGCACCACCTCAAGAATGAGGTCCATCGCCTCGTGAAACGAGAGGCCCCCGGGCACCGGGGTTCCAGTCCCAGGACACAGCGCCGGATCGAGGCCATCGATATCAAAGGAGATGTAGACCTGCGCCGGCAGCTGGGCCACGACCTCGGCGATGAGCGCGGACCAACGCTCACCCTCCATCACGCGCCGCCGAAGGCTTGACTCGAGGTGCAGCGCCACGCGCGGGTCCTCACTCGCGCGATAAAATTCCTCCTCACAAAGATCACGGACCCCCACCTGCACGAGCGAGGAGACCTGCGGCACCTGGTCGAGGACGTTGTACATGATCGACGCGTGAGAGCCCTTGAACCCCTCATAGGCCTCCCTTAAATCAGCGTGAGCGTCGACGTGCAGAATTCCAAACTCCGAATACTGCCTCCCAAACGCCCGCAGCGGTCCCAGCGGCACGCTGTGATCACCGCCCACGATCCCAACCCCCCGGCCGTCGCGAAGAAGCTCCGACACACGCTCCTCGAGCGAACGATCAAACTGGGCGCTCAACGCGTTCACCTCGGCGATCGCGGCGGCGCGCGCCGCTTCGGAGGACGCCTCGCTCGCCCGCGACACCCCCGCGGAGGCCGCCTCATTCCAGTCGCGATGCGCCTCAAGCGGCTCGAGCATGTGGATTCCAAACCGCCATGGCCCGCCGAGCCCGTGCTCCGAAAGGGCCGGGTCAAACAGATCGAGTTGGGATGAGGCGTGGTGGATGGCCGCCGGGCCGCCAGCCGCCCCTTTCCCGTAGCTCGTCGTCGGTTCCCACGGTGCGGGCAGCAACACGATGCTCGACTCGTCCTTCGAAAACGGCAGGCCGAACACACCCGCGTCGGGGTCCCCCGCGGCAGCCTCGTCGAATTTCGACAGGTCTGGACGTCGCAACATCACCGAGGATTGTACGCGACCAGGCCCGCGACCGCAGCGCAAACCCCTTAGGAAATTCTCGCCTTTCTCATCCGCGACGTGGCGAGAGCCCCTATCATCTCCCCCATGAAGTTGGGTCTCCCTGCGTCCGTTCGCGTCCTCGTCTTCCCACTATGCCTCACGGGCTGCGCGACCGCGCCCCCGACCGTCGATTCCTCTCCCTCCTCCGCGGCCACCGGTGAGCCTTCGCTGACGGCGGCCCTCGCTGCGGCCCCCGGGGCAACGGCTTCTGCGACGCTCGCCGCGCTCCTTCGCGACCACTGGGGCTGGCGCCTGGCGAGTGATCCTGTCACCGCGAGTTCGTACGGCGTGCGCGCCTATGACAGTGCCCTCGGCGACCGCGGACCCGTCGCGTCAGCGGAGTCCAAGCGCGCCCGAGACGCCTTCCTCACGCGCGCCAAATCGGTGTCCATCGACAACCTCTCCGCGGAGGACCAGGTCACGCTGCGTCTGTTCATCGCAGAGCTCGAGGCGAATCAAAACGCGGACGTGTGCGCGTTCGAGGAGTGGACCCTCTCTCCTCGCGGTAACCCGATCACCGAGTTCAACTATCTCCCGGAGATTCACCCCGCGGATTCTGCTGCGGACGCCGCCAACTACCTCGCCAGGGTCGAAGCGATCCCCGCGTCCATCGACGCGACCCTCGCCTCGCTGGAGTTGGGTGTCACGCGAGGGCTGTTCGCCAACGCCGAGTCCTCCGGTCGCGTCCTCGAGATGGTCACGCGACAGCTCGCGCAACCCTTGGAGGAGTGGCCCATGTTCGCTCCCGCCGCTCGCTACGCCGCGATCGCATCGGACGAGGACGCCGCGCGCTTCACCGCCGCGCTCACCGCTGCGCTCACCGACGGCGTGGCGCCGGCGCTCGATCGCTATGGGACCTTCATCGAGACCCGCGTGCTGCCCTCCGCCCGCAGCGACGAGGCTCCAGGCCTGGCGGGTCTCGAAATTGGTGAGCCTTGCTACGAGGCTCTGGTGCGCTCCTACACCACACTCCCCATGAGCGCCGCCGAGGTCCACGAGACCGGTCTTCGGGAGATCGCGACGATCAATCAGGAGATGCAGACGCTCGGTGAGAAGTTGTTTGGCACCCGCGACCTCCCCACCATTCTCACGAAGCTGCGAACGGATCGTACGCTCTACTTCGAGACTCGCGAGGGGGTCCAGGCCGCCGCCCAGCAGGTGCTCGATGAGGCCCGCGAGGCGATGCCTCAATTTTTTAGTCGGCTCCCCAAGGCGGAGTGCACGGTGGTGCCGATCCCTGAGTACGAGGCGCCCTTCACCACCATCGCCTACTACCGTGAGCCCAACCCCGACGGCTCGAAGCCCGGCGAGTACTACATCAACACCTACGACCCAAGCTCTCGGCCACGCTACGAGGCCCGCGTGCTCGGCGTCCACGAGGCCATCCCCGGGCACCACCTGCAAATCGCGATCGCCCAAGAGCTCCCCGACCTCCCCACCTTCCGCAAGTATGGTGGCATGACCGTCTTTGTGGAGGGCTGGGCGCTCTACACGGAGCGGCTCGCCGAGGAGATGGGCCTGTACCACGACGATCTCGACAGGATGGGCATGCTGAGCTTTGACGCCTGGCGAGCCAGCCGCCTCGTGGTGGACACAGGCCTCCACGCCAAGGGCTGGAGCCGACAGCAGGCTGTCCAGTTTATGCTGGACCACACGGCCCTGGCTGCCAACAACATCGACAATGAGGTCGACCGTTACATCGTCTGGCCGGGGCAAGCGCTGGCCTACAAGACCGGCCAGCTGGAAATCTGGGCGCTGCGGCGTCGCGCCGAGGAGGCGCTCAAAGACGCGTTCGTGCTGTCCGACTTCCACACCGTGCTGCTCTCGGGTGGCGCGGTCAACTTGATGGAGCTTCGCCGGCGCGTGGACGCGTGGATCACATCACAGGGTGCGACCGTCTCTGCCGCTCCTCCCTCATGATCGAGATGCGGCGGAGCCACCCGCCACGCCGCTACACCTCGGGCATATTGCGAACGATTCGCGCCAGGAGACGCGGGAAAAAACGCTTTAAATAGATCGCCACGATCTCTTTTCCGCCCACATAGACCTCGTTTTTCCCACGGGTGACACCCCTCAAGATCGCGTGAGCAGCCCGGCTCGCAGGGATCCCTCTGGCGATATTTGCGTCGGTGGATCCGGACTGTCCCCCGTCACCGAGCATCGCGGACGAGGATATCTCTGTCTGCACGTAGCCCGGACAGACGATCGTGACCCCCACCCCGTGCGCCGCCACCTCTGCTCGTAAGGAATCGAAGTACCCTCGCACAGCGTGCTTGGTCGCGGCATACGCGGTCCGCCGCTTGGTCCCCACGTAACCTGCCACGCTCGACACCACCACCACATGACCGCCGTTGCGGGCCACCATGCCAGGCAGCACGGCCTTCGTGAGCGACACCACCGCGAAGTAGTTTAGTTCCATGATGTGGCGGTCTACCTCCAACGTGGTGTCCTCCGCACGGGCGCGCTGCGACACCCCCGCGTTGTTGATCAGCACGTCGATGGGTCCAACGCTGGACGAGAGCGACTCAACCAGCGCGTCGTGCCTCGCGTGATCGGTGACGTCCATGGGGCACACCGTCACGCGATCGGGAGCCGAGCAACGCTCGCGGACAGCCTGCAGCAGCTCTTCTCGCCGAGCGCTGATGATCACCTTGGCACCGGCGGCACAAAACGCCTCCGCGCACGCCGCCCCAATTCCCGAAGAGGCACCGGTGATCCAGACGACTTTGTCTTCGAGCTTCATGGCGCGCGATGGGAGGGCGGTCGCATCAACCGCGGACCGCGGCGGTGTGGCCTGTGGCACCCAGATACACCGGCTCTGGCCCGAAGGCGAGATCCGCGGCCAATCGATTCCTCACGGTGCGAAGCTCCGCGTCTTTGGTGCGGGCATCCCAGCCCAGCAGCTGCGTCATACGCTGCGCCACTGGCTCCACGAGAGAGCGCGAAGCGCCCTCGTAGAGCGCGACTCTTGAGCGGCGGTAGATGACATCTTCGACGTGGTTGGCGCTCTCTTCGAGCACGGCCCAATCAACTTCGCCGGTGACCATTTTGCTCTCTGTCGACAACGGCGCGCTGCCGAGCGCGAGCACCTTCGTCGCCTCGGTGCCATACAGCTGCGCGAGGCGACGCGCCACGGCCTGCTCCACGGGGAACTGTCCCACGAGGCTCGCCGCCAGCACGTCGAGATCTCCGTCGAAGTCGCCGCCAGGCAGCACCTCGTTGGGAGCGGACGGGTCGTAGTTGAAACCCATGAGCGACGCGACCTGCTTGACGACCTCACGCGCCACGAAGCGATATCCGGTCAGCTTGCCGCCCGCGATGGAGACCATCTTGCCGCTCCCTACGGTGATGGAATCTCGCCTCGAGATTTCAGTGACTCGCTTGCCTGGCTCGGCGACGAGCGTGCGCAGGCCCGCCCACGCTCCGACGATCTCGCTCTCCTCGATGGGCTCCACGTTGAAGTACGTGGACACGTTGTCGAGCAAATAGCGGATGTCCTCGCTGGTGATGGACGGCCACAAGTTGGCCCCGTGCTCGTAGGACGTGTCTGTCGTGCCGATGTAGACCACGTCACCTCGCGGCACGGTAAACAGATGGCGTCCGTCGCTCGCCTCGTACACCACGAGGTGGTTGAGCGGAAGGCGGGAGCGAGGCACGACGGCGTGGATGCCCTTCGCGAGCTGGACGTTGGTTCGCGCGTCCGGGTCCTCCATGGATTGGAGCGCGTCCACCCAGGGGCCCGCCGCGTTTACGACGACCTTGGCGTTCACCTCGAAGGTTTGACTCGTCAGCGCGCACCGAGCGGTCACGCCGCAGACGTTCCCCTCCCCGTCAAACAGCAGCCCCTCGACCGAGGCTTGATTGAGCACAGTCGCTCCACGACGGGCGCTAGCCCGGAGGTTGGCGAGCACCAAACGCGCGTCGTCCGTAACGTATTCTCGGTAGGCGCACGCGTAGGGGAACACCTCACGGTTGAGCAGCGGCTCATTGGCGGCGACGTCGTCACGGAGCCAACGTTGATGTTTGTCCTCCGCGCTCACCTGTCCGAGTTTCTCGTAGGTGCTCACGCCGGCTCGAAGCTGCATCAACCGCGCGCGGGTCTTCGCAGGGATGACCATCCATCGCCGCTCCGCGAGATGCGGCGCGATGTGAAAGATTTGCTTGCGCTCTCGGGCGGTCTTTCGGACCAGCCCGAGGTCCCCCGTGAGCAGGTAGCGAAGGCCCCCGTGAATAAGTTTGGAAGACCGGCTCGACGTGCCCGACGCGAAGTCGTTGGCCTCAAGCACCGCGACCTTAAGCCCTCGCTCCGAAGCCTCGTTCGCGACGCCTGCACCGGAGATCCCCGCTCCGATGACGAGCACATCAAACTTCGCACCCGTCGCACGCTCAAGCGCGCCCTCGCGGTCAAGCGCGGAGATGGCGGCGGTATGTGGATGTTTACTCATCGCGATGAGGTCCTCTAGGGGCGAGCCATTCGCTACCTACGTAGCACATCCCCCAGCGTGTCGAGCAAAAACTGGTTCTCCGCTCCCACACCCACCGTAAGCCGGAAATACTCGTCGTAACGCTCGTTGGCGATGGGCGTGAAGGTCTTGATCAAAATTCCCCGCGCCGCCATGGCGTCGGCGATCTCCTGGGCGTTCTTTCCGTCCGTCGTACGGCACAGGACGAAGTTTACGGCGGTTTGGAAGGCTTCCACCCCCTGCATGGCGTTCACCGCGTCGATGATCTTCCGGGTCATTTCGCGGGTCTTCTCACGTACGAAGGGCAGATGTGAGTCGTCCCTCAAACCCGCGATGCAAGCGCGCTCAGCGAGCATTCCGATCCGGTAATCCGTCACTTGTGACTCCAATGTTTCCACAAGTTCTTTCGGAGCCAACAGATAGCCCACGCGAAGCCCCGCCAGCCCGTAGGCGAAGGAGAAGGTGCGGCTGACCACCAGGTTGTCGAAGCGCGGCACGAGATCCGAACAGTAGGCGTGTTCGGCGGGGTCCACGTACTGCACGTAGGCCTCGTCAATCCAGAACCTGGAGTTGGGATACTTGCGGGCCAGGCGCTCCACGTCCTCGCGCTGAATGAGGACGTTGCCCGTGGGGTTGTTGGGTGTGGTGATGTAGACGAGGCCATCACGTCTGCTCAACAGTCGGTCGATCTCGCCAACATCGAGCTCAAAGTTGGGTGGATCGAGGGGCACAAACTCCACTGTCAAACCGAGCCCCGCCGCCTTCCGTGGCACCTTGCTGTAGGTGTGACGCGGCGTGATGATCGGGAATCCGCTCTTGTTGATCAGATGCTGCACGACCCGCTTGGGCGACGACTTAATCGCGCTCTTGACCAAGTGCGGGATGACTTGCTTGAGGATCGGGCCGCTCCCGTTTCGCAGATACACGTTCTCGGGGTTCACTCCGTCGATGCTCGCGATGGTCTCCCGAAGAGGATCGTTGTTGGCGGTGGTGTAATTGCGCAACGACGTGCGCGTGGAGAACTCCTGCAGCGCCGCGATGGAAGCCGCTGGCGCGTAGGTCCCGTCATTGAGCCCCAGATTGAGCGGCGTTTGTGCGCTCGCCCGTTGCTTAATTGCTTCGTAATCCGAGGTGTCTGTCATCTGATTTCTCTCTCTTCTAGACGAGCCTAGTTCGCCTTGGGCGCCCAATATTTCGCGACGATTTCCCATTTCACAACGGATTCCGTAGGCATCATCGCCTCGTAGAGCCGCTCCGTGGTGCGAAACTGCAGCCGCCGCCGCATGTCCACGGTGACCACTCGAATCTCTTCGAGGGGGATGGACCAGACGATCTCATCATCGGTCCCACGCACCGAAAGCAGCTCCTTCTCAAGTCGCAAGCGACCGCTGGCCACGGGCAGCGGTGCGTCATCCGTACGCTCGATGAGATCCATCGGCTCACTCTCCAACAACACGCCATCACGCTCCACACTCGCGGGCACCGGGAGCATCCCCCGCCCGCGGAGCCCCTCGAGGATCGTCTCGAGGATGATGTCCAGACGGGTCCGAGTCCCCGTCCCTTCCCGGACAAGGTCGGTCGTGCTGTCCACCCTCCACCGGGCCCCG